>PPEA01000376.1 GCA_002967005.1 Mycobacterium talmoniae | reverse complement strand
GGGCGGTGGCCGCCCAGATCGGCACCGCGCTGCTGCTCGCCGATGAGGCCGGCACCAACGCCACCCACCGCGACGCGCTGAACAACCCGGAGTTCGGCACCACGCTTGTCACGCGGGCGTTTTCGGGCCGCTATGCCCGCGGTTTGGCGAACAACTTCACCCGCTTCCTCGACGACGTCGCCCCGCTGGGCTATCCGGAGGTCCACCACATGACGTCGCCGATCCGTCGGGCCGCTGTGGCCACCGACGACCCGCACGGCACCAACCTGTGGGCCGGAACGGCGTTCGCGTCCGCCCGCACCGGCAAAGCCGCCGACATCGTGGCCAGCCTCGTCTAGCGTTTTTTGCGCGGGATGGCGCCGACTGTGCGGTCTCATACGCGATCTGCCGTTCAGGCGTATGAAGCCGCACAGTCGTGAACGCTGCGGCCCGTCAGCTCAGCACGCTGGCCGGGTCGGTGAACGGCAGGCCCAGATCTGTGGCCACCCGGTCGGACAGCAGCGCGCCGCCGTGCGTGGAAAGCCCGTGGGCCAGTGCGGGGTCGGCGCGGCAGGCGGCGTGCCAGCCCTGATCGGCGAGGGTGAGCACGTAGGGCATGGTCGCGTTGGTCAGCGCCACCGTCGACGTCTTGGGTACCGCCGCCGGCATGTTGGCCACGCAGTAGAACAGGGTGTCGTGCACGGCGAAGGTCGGGTCGTCGTGGGTGGTGGGCCGGGAATCCTCGAAACACCCGCCCTGGTCGATGGCGATATCGACCAGCACGGTGCCCGGCTTCATCTGCGCGACAAGGGCATTGGCGATCACCCTGGGTGCCTTGGCGCCCGGGAGCAGCACCGCCCCGATCACCAGGTCGGCGCGTTTGACCGCGCCCTCGAGCTCGTACGGCGAGGAGTAGCGGGTGCGGATCCGACCGGCGAATTCGGCGTCGAGGTCCCGCAATCGGTTGATGTTGACGTCGAACACGGTGACGTGGGCGCCCATGCCGCCGGCGATCCGGGCCGCGTTGTACCCGGCGGTGCCGCCGCCGATCACCACCACATCGGCCGGTCCCACCCCCGGGCACCCCCACCCCATCAGCAGCCCACGGCCGCCGTGGGTGCGCATCAGGTGGTAGGCGCCGACCTGGGCCGACAACCGGCCGGCGACCTCGCTCATCGGGGCCAGCAGTGGCAGCGCGCCGCGGGCGGTCTGCACCGTCTCGTAGGCGATCGAGGTGGTGCCGGCGGCCAGCAGCGCCTCGGTGCACGGCCGGGAGGCCGCCAGGTGTAGGAAGGTGAACAGGGTCTGTCCGCGGCGCAGCAGCGGGTATTCGCTGGCGATCGGCTCCTTGACCTTGAGCAGCAGGTCCGCCTCGCCCCACACCTGCTCGGCGGTGCCGATCAGGCGCGCGCCGGCGGTCTTGAAATCGGCGTCGCTGATCGCCGATCCCTCGCCGGCGCCGGTTTGGATGAGCACCTCGTGACCGCGTCGGGTCAGTTCGGCGACGCCGGCCGGGGTGATGGCCACCCGGAACTCGTTGTTCTTGACTTCCGCCGGAATCCCGACACGCATACCTCCATTGTGAAGAAAGTTCCGGGCATCGCCAGTCACATTCGCCACTTGTGCACCGGTCGGCGACGCGGGCCTGGTTAAGCTCGGCGACATGAGCGACGTGGCCGGCCCACCCTCCGTGTCCGCCAGCGTGCAGATCAACGCCAGCCCGGAGTCGGTGTACGCGCTGATCACCGACTTAGCGGTGCTGGCCGACCTGGCCGAGGAGGCGGTCGCCATGCGGTGGCGCGACGGGGATGCGGCGCGGCCGGGCGCGGTGTTCACCGGGGAGAACCGCCACGGCACCCGACGCTGGAGCACGACCTGCACCGTCACCGCCGCCGAACCCGGCCGCACCTTCGGGTTCGACGTGCGTGCCGCGATCATCCCGGTGGCGCACTGGCGCTACGAGATCACCGCCGTCGACGACGGCTGCCGGGTCACCGAGAGCACCTGGGATCGGCGGCCGGGCTGGATTCGGGGCATCACCCGGTGGACCACTGGGGTCAGCGACCGCACCGCCGCCAACACCGAGCACATCCGACTTACCCTGCACCGCCTCAAACAGCGCGCCGAAGCCGCCTGAGCCGCCGCGGCACGGCATCGCTAATTCCAGGTACCCGCGGTACCGTGATCTTCCCTCATGCGCGGGCAACGGCTATACTTACTAGCCAGTAATGTCTATATCGACGACAAATCAAGCATATTTGTAAACTCGGGTGGGAGGTCATGATGCTCACGGTTGATGATCGGGCGGCGGGCCCGCACGACGCCTCCCTCGATCACGAACGCATCGTGTTAGAGGCGCGCGACGTCAAGTTCGACTGGTCGACCCTGCCCGTGCACTATGTGCCGAACGAGCCGTTCAGCACCCATTTCTGCAATGTGCTGCACCTGCTGTTGCCGGCTGGCGAGGAGTTCTTCGTCGAGCTGTTCAAGCAGGCGCTGCCGCTCATCGCCGACGACCAACTGCGGCTGGATGTGCAGGGCTTCATCGGCCAGGAGGCCACCCACGCCCAGGCGCACACCGGCGTGGTCGACTACTTTGCCGCCAAGGGCATCGACATGTCGCCGTTCACCGACCAGGTGCACTGGTTGTTCGAGAAGCTGCTGGGCGACCGGCCCTGGTGGAGCGAACGCCGGCAACAGAAGTGGATGCTGGAGCGGGTGGCGCTGGTGGCGGCCGTCGAGCACTACACCGCGATCCTGGGGGAGTGGGTGCTGGACACCCCCGAACACGACGCGCTGGGCACCGATCCGGTGATGATGGACATGCTGCGCTGGCACGGCGCCGAAGAGGTCGAACACAAGGCCGTCGCCTTCGACGTGATGAAGCACCTCAAGGCCGGCTACTGGCGGCAGGTCCGCACCCAGCTGATCGTCACCCCGCTGATGCTGTGGCTGTGGGTGCGCGGGCTGCGGTTCATGTACTCGGTGGACCCGGAGCTGCCGCCGGGCACCAAACCCCGTTGGCGGGACTGGTTTATCGCGGCGCGACGCCGTTTGGTCCCCGCACCGTTCGAGTTCATCCGGGTGATCGGCGCCTACTACAAGCCGAGTTTTCATCCGTCCGAGCTCGGTGGGGTAGAGCGCGCCGTCAACTATCTGGCGATCTCGCCGGCCGCCCGTGCCACCCACTGACAGGAACCCGATGAGTCGCGGTGGCGACGCTGCAGAACGACGTCCTGAGGAGGAGCGCCGCCGATGAGTAGAGTGACCGCGTCGGACGGTGTCACCCTCGCGGTACACCGCTACACCGAGATTGATGCGGCCCGGCCCACCATTCTGGCGATTCATGGTTACCCGGATAACCACCACGTGTGGGATGGGGTGGCCGAGTGCCTCGGTGGGCGCTATAACTTTGTGGCTTATGACGTGCGGGGGGCTGGGGAGTCGTCGGCGCCGGCGGGCCGGTCGGGGTACCGGTTCGGCCAGC
>PPEA01000375.1 GCA_002967005.1 Mycobacterium talmoniae | reverse complement strand
CCGGGATCGCCGGTGGCCAACGCCTCGACCGCGGCCTTGAGCATCGCCTCGCGGGTGGCGATGCCGCGCCGGTTGGCGGTGCGGCGCGCGCTGTCGGGCTCTGCCATGCCCGCATCCTAACGACCGCGATCGATTTTCATTGACCTTTCTATGACTGTTTCATAGGCTCCTCTGGGATCATCCCGCCGATGCGAACCGGGAAGGGGTTGCGAACATGGCTAGACCGCCGTTGTCGATGAAGCCGACCGGCTGGTTTCAGGTGGCCTGGTCCGATGAGATCGGCGTCGGCGATGTGCACCGGATGAAGTACTTCGACCAGGAGCTGATCGCCTGGCGCGGTCAGTCCGGTCGGCTCACCGTGATGAACGCCTACTGCGAGCACCTGGGGGCCCACCTGGGCTACGGCGGCCACGTCGAGGGCGAGGTGATCCAGTGCCCGTTTCACGGCTGGCAGTGGAACGCCGAGGGCCGCAACGTGTGTATCCCCTACGAGCAGCGGCCCAACCGCGGCCGGCGCATCACCACCTACCCGGTGGTCGAACGCAACGACTCGGTCTATCTCTGGTACGACGTGCACGGCCGTGCCCCGTTCTTCGAGGCGCCCGACGTGTTCGCCGCGTTCGGCGATGGCAGCAGCGCCGCCGACTACTACCCGCAACAGCGGCTGTTCGAGCAGGGCCACGAGATGCACCCGCAATACGTGCTGGAGAACGGCGTCGACTTCGCGCACTTCAAGTACGTGCACGGCACCCCGATCAACCCCGTCTTCACCCGCCACGACTTCGACGCCCCGGTGTCCTACGTCGACTTCACCATCACCTTCGAGGGCGATGACCGGCAGACGATCGACGAGGTGCAAAGCGGGGTGGAGGCCATCAACGGCGGTTTGGGCATCGCGGTGACCAAAAGTTGGGGCATGATCGACAACCGCACCATCTCCTGCATCACCCCGGTCGACGACGCCACCTGCGATGTGCGGTTCATGGTCTACATCGGTCGCCCGGCGGGCGAGTCCGCCGCCAAGGACCCGCGGCGCGCGGGGATCAAGGCGCAGGAGTTCGGCGCCGAGATCATCCGCCAGTTCCGTCAGGACATCCACATCTGGTCGCATCAGCGGTACTCCGACCCGCCGGCGCTGGCCAGCGGTGAACTCAAGGGCTTTACCGCGATTCGGCAGTGGGCCAAGCAGTTCTATCCCGACGGTGTCGGCGGTGCGGCCGCCGAGGTCTACGCAACACGACAGAAAGGCTGAACCGACATGGCCAGCAGTACGCCGATCCGCGTCTTCCAGGTGGCGACGGGCAACGTCGGCTCGGAGATGATCAAACGCATTGCGACCCAGCCAGACCTGGAACTGATTGGGGTGCACTGCTATTCACCGGAGAAGATCGGTAGGGATGTGGGCGAGCTGGCCGGGTTGGCGCCCAACGGGGTGATCGCCACCGGCAGCGTCGAGCAGATCATCGCCGCAAAGCCCGACGTGGTGACCTTCCACGGAGTGTTCCCCGACGAGGACCTCTACGTCCAGGTGCTCGAAGCCGGCATCGACATCGTCACCACCGCCGACTGGATCACCGGCTGGCACCGCGACACCAACCACCCGCACCCGTCGGGCAAGAAGGTCACCGAGTTACTGCAGGAGGCCTGCCAGAAGGGCGGGTCCACGTTCTACGGCACCGGCATGAACCCGGGGCTCAATCAGATTCTGGGCGTGGTGTGTTCGGCCGACGTCGCCGACATCGAGAACATCACCACCATCGAATCCGTCGACGTGTCCTGCCACCACAGCAAGGACACCTGGATCGAGGTCGGCTACGGCCTGCCGGTCGACGACCCGGAGATCCCGGCCAAGCTGGAGAAGTACACCCGGGTGTTCGCCGACAGCGTCTACCTGATGGCCGACTGCTTCGGCCTGGACCTCGACGAGGTGAAGTTCAGCTACGAGTTGGGGGCGTGCACCAAAGACGTCGACCTGGGCTGGTACGTGCTGCCCAAGGGGTCGCTGGGCGGCAACTACATCAAATACCAGGGCATGGTCGACGGGGTCCCGCGCGTGGAGACCCATCTGGAGTGGCAGATGACCCCGCACACCGACCCGAGCTGGAACATCAAGGGCTGCTACATCACCCAGATCAAGGGCGACCCGTGCGTCTACAACAAGCACATGATCTTCCCGAAACCCGGGGTGGACCTGTCCAACCCGGAGGAGTTCGCCTCAATCGGCATGACCGTCACCGGGATGCCCGCCCTGCACGCGATCAAGTCCGTGGTGGCCGCCCCGCCCGGGATTCTCACCAGCGCCGACCTGCCGCTGCGCGGCTTCGCCGGCCGGTTCAACCTGGCCTAGCCGGCGGCAGGCCGGCGGCCAGCCAGTTCGGCCCAGGTGCACCCCGCCC
>PPEA01000374.1 GCA_002967005.1 Mycobacterium talmoniae | reverse complement strand
CCAAACCTTGCGGCGCGAGGCGCGCGGGTCGCGTCGCCGACCTGGACGCGGATGCCGCCCGCACGGTGGCCGACCAGGTCAACGCCGCCTCGCCCGGCGCCGCCGTCAGCGCGGGCGCCGACGTCGCCGACGCCGCCGCCATCGAGCGGCTGATCGACCTTGCCGACCGCGAGTTCGGGCCGGTGGACCTGTATTTCGCCAACGCGGGCATCACCGGCGCCGCGGGACTGGACGTCGGCGACGCCGACTGGGACCGCTCGATCGACGTCAACCTGCGCGCCCACATCCGTGCCGCGCAACTGCTGGTGCCGCGCTGGGTGGAGCGCGGCGAGGGGTACTTCGTGGCCACCGCCTCGGCGGCCGGGCTGCTCACGCAGCTCGGCTCGGCCACCTATTCGGTCACCAAACACGCCGCCGTCGGGTTCGCCGAATGGCTGAACATCACCTACGGCGACCAAGGGGTGCGGGTCAGCTGTCTGTGCCCGATGGGCGTCAACACCCAACTGCTGTACGCCGGCGAACAGTCGGGTGACCCGCTGGGCGACTTGGCCACTCGGGCGGTCACCGCCGCCGGTGACGTGCTGGAGCCGGCCGCGGTTGCCGACATCGTGCTGGACGCCATCGCCGAGGAACGTTTTCTGATCCTGCCGCACCCGGCGGTGCTGGAGATGTACCGCCACAAGGCGGCCGACTACGACCGCTGGCTGCGCGGCATGCGCCGCTACCAGCGCAGTCTGCTGGGTAATTGATTTCGCCGATAGGAGTCGCATGTCCGTATTCGAAACCACCGAGCGCGCACAGAAATACCAGCACGACCTGCTGGAGTTCATGGATTCGCACGTCTACCCGGCCGAGGCGGTCTACGAGGAGCAGATGCGCGACTCTGGCGACCCGCACTTTCAGCCGCCGATCCTCGAAGAGCTCAAAGAGCAGGCCCGCAGCCGGGGGTTGTGGAACCTCTTTCACCCACACCCGGAGTGGGGCCCGGGACTGACCAACCTCGAATACGCTCCGCTGGCCGAGATCATGGGCCGCAGCCCGCATCTCGCGCCCGAGGCGTGTAACTGCAATGCCCCCGACACCGGCAACATGGAGGTGTTCACCCTCTTCGGATCCGATGAGCACAAGGAGCGCTACCTCAAACCGCTGCTGGACGGCAAGATTCGCTCGGCGTTCGTGATGACCGAGCCGCAGGTGGCCAGCTCGGACGCCACCAACGTGCAGATGTCCATGGTGCGCGACGGCGACGAATATGTGCTCAACGGCCGGAAGTGGTTCGCTTCCAACGCGTTACACAAGAACTGCACGGTGATGATCGTGATGGGCAAGACCGATCCCACCGCCGCCGTGCACCGTCAGCAGTCGATGCTGGTGGTCCCGATGGACGCTCCCGGCGTGACCGTGCTGCGGGGGTTGCCGGTGTTCGGCTACCAGGACCGGGAGGGCCACGCCGAGATCGACTTCCACGACGTGCGGGTGCCGGTCACCGATGTGCTCAAGGGCGAAGGGGAGGGCTTCGCGATCGCCCAGGCGCGGCTCGGTCCCGGCCGCATCCACCACTGCATGCGCGCGATCGGGATGGCCGAGCGGGCCCTGGAGTTGCTGTGCCGGCGCGCGCAGTCCCGCGTCACCTTCGGCAAACCGGTCAGCGACAACGCCAACATTCGGGACTGGATCGCCGAGGCCCGCATCGACATCGAGATGATCCGGCTGCTCACCCTCAAGGCGGCCTACCTGATGGACACCGTCGGCAACAAGGCGGCCCAGACCGAGATCGCGGCGATCAAGGTCGCCGCACCGAATATCGCGTTGAAGATCGTCGACCGCGCCATTCAGGTGCACGGCGCCGGTGGGGTGACCGACGACTTCCCGCTGGCGATGGCCTACGCCCATCTGCGCACGCTGCGGCTGGCCGACGGCCCCGATGAGGTGCACAAGCGCGCCATCGCGCGCCAGGAACTACGCAAATACCGGGAGGCGTGATGAGTTCACTGGATCTGAGCGGGCGCACCGCGATCGTCACCGGCGCCTCACGGGGGATCGGCCTGGCCATCGCCCAGCGGCTGGCCGACGCCGGCGCCAACGTGGTGCTCACGTCCCGTAAACAGGACAGCGCGGATGCGGCGGCCGCCGAGGTCGGCGGCACCGCGATCGGGGTCGCCGCCCACGCGGTCGAGGAGGACCAGGCGCGGCGATGCATTGACCTGGCCCTGGAAAAGTTCGGCGGCGTCGACATTCTGGTCAACAACGCCGGCACCAACCCGGCGTTCGGCCCGCTGATCGAGCAGGACCACGGCCGGTTCGCCAAGGTCTTCGACGTCAACCTGTGGGCGCCGCTGCTGTGGACCTCGCTGGCGGTCAAGGCGTGGATGGGCGAGCACGGCGGCGCCGTGGTCAACACCGCGTCGATCGGCGGCATGGGCTTCGAGGCGAACCTCGGCTTGTACAACACCACCAAAGCGGCGCTGATTCACGTCACCAAGCAACTGGCGCTGGAACTTTCACCACGGGTGCGGGTCAACGCGATCTGCCCGGGGGTGGTGCGCACCCGGCTCGCCGAGGCGCTGTGGAAAGAGCACGAACAGCTGGTGGCCGGGGCCACCGCATTGGGCCGGATCGGGGAACCCGACGACGTGGCCGGGGCCGTCGCCTTCCTGGTGTCGGACGCGGCGAGCTGGATCACCGGGGAGACGATGGTGATCGACGGCGGTCAAATCTTGGGCAACGCCATGATGTTCCGGTCGCAGCTGGCTAGCTGCGGATCTAGGACGCCGTCAGCTTCAGCACCTGCCCGGTATTGCTGTGCTTCTTCAGGACGTAGACGGTGCCGGCCGAATCCACCGCGACGCCGGCGAGGGACAACGAGTCCTGGGTCAGCGCGGTGCTGGTGGAGGAATCCGGCGCGATGCGCACCAGTCCGTCCAGGGTGATGACGTAGAGGTTGCCGTGAGCGTCCAGCGCCACCCCCTTGGGCATGCTGGGACCGCCAGCGACCGGTAGCTCGGTGGCGCCGGTGTCCTCCGGGCTCAACTTCAGCACCTTGTTCTTGTCCCAGTCGGTGACATAGACGTTGCCCGCGGCATCGACCGCCACGCCCTTCGGCTCGGCGAGGTCGCCGAACGGCAGCTCGGTCGGGTCGGATGCGCCCGGGGCCAGCTTCAGCACCTTGTCGGCGCTGGTGTCGGTGACGTAGACGTTGCCGCCGCCATCTACCGCGACCGCCTGCGGACGCCGCAGCCCGGGAAAGGGCAGCACGGTGGGAGTGGCCGCCCCGGGGGCCAGTTTCAGCACCGTTTGGGCCACCGCGTCGGCGACGTAGACGTTGCCGGCGGCATCGACGGCGACCCCCGACGGCCAGTCGAGCCGCGGGAACGGCAGCCTGGTCGGGCCGGATGCACCCGGGGCCAGTTTCAGCACCCGAGCGTCGTTGTTGTCGCTGTAAAAGTCGTCCGGGCGGTCAATGTCGGTGACGTAGACATTGCCGTCCTTATCCACCGCCAGGGCGTGCGGGTCATGCAGATCGGTGAACGGCAGCTCGGTCTGCTGGCTGGCCCAGTCCGGCGGTGTGGCACTCGGTGTGACTGCGACGAAGGCCACCAACCCAACAATGACGAGCACGATGGTGAAGACCACGGACGGCACGAGTAAGAGCAGGAGGAAAAGCCGGCGTCTGGGGCGCCCAACAGGCGTGGGCGGGTATGCCACCGGCGCTATGGGCTGTGGGTACGGCCGAGGCGGCGGCGCCTCGTACGGCCCGGGCGACGGTGCGGCGGCGACGGGGCTTGGCTCGGGTGCGGTCAACGCATACTCGGCCGCCGCGGCGAGTTCCCCCGTGCTGCGGTAGCGGTCCCGCGGCTCTTTGGCCAAGCCGCGGGCGACGACGGCGTCGAATCCGGCCAGCGCCGACGGCAAGTGCGGGATGGGCGCGCTCAGGTGCGCGGTGATCAGCGACGCCACACCCGCGGCCGGCGGATAGGGCGGCGCCCCGGCCAGCGCTGTGTACAGCACGCAGGCCAGCGCATAGACGTCGGCGGCGGGTCCGGTGTCGTTCTCGGTGATGCGCTCGGGCGCCAGATACGCGAAATCGTCGGCAGTGACCGGCATTTCGATGCCGCCCGGATCGGCTGCCGCTAGATACGCGCGGCCGTCCCCGGTGAGCACGATATTGGCCGGGTTGATGTTGCGATGGGCCGCCTGGGCGGCGTTGGCGGCATCGACCTGGGCGGCGATCTGCTGCACCAGCGACACCGCCCACTCCGGGCGCAACGGTCCCGAGCGCGCCAGTGCCGACTGCAGCGTCGTGTCATCGGCCATGTTACGGACTTACGCCGGTCCCAGTTCCAGCACCCGCGGCGGCTTCCCGTTGTCGACGACATAGACGTTGCCCGCGGTGTCCACCGCGACGCCCTTGGCGTCGTCGACCCCGGTGAACGGCACCTCGACCGGGCGGCTGGAACCGTCCGCCAGCTTCATCACCACGTGGTCGGTGACATAGACGTTGCCTTGGCTGTCCACCGCGACAGCCTGTGGCAGGCTGATCCGCGAGTCCCCGAGCGGCAGATTGGTCTGGCTGGTCGCGCCGGCCGCCAGCTTCAGCACCTGGTTGCCGCTGAGGTCGAGGCCAACGAGGTCGTCGGTGATGTAGACGTTGCCGTGAGAGTCCACCGCCACCCCCGTTGGTCTTTTGAGCCCGGTGAAGGGCAGTTCGGTCTGGCTGGTCGAGCCCGCGGCCAGCTTCAGCACCCGCCCCGCAATGGCCGGCCCATCGAAGTCGGTGATGTAGACGTTGCCGTCGTTGTCGACCGCGACACCGATCGGGCCCTTGAGCCCGGTGAAGGGCAGCACGGTGGGTTGGGGGGCACCCGGCTCAAGTTTCAACACCTTGGGTTTGTCGCTGAGCCATTCGGTGACGTAGACGGCGCCGGTTTTATCCACCGCCACACCGTGCGGGGTGAAGATGAAATCGTCTGGACCCTTAAACGGTAGGTCGACTGCGGTGGTGGAGCCGGCCGGCAACTTCCAGACGTGCTGCATGTCGGTGAGGTAGACGTTGCCGGCGGGGTCCACCGCGATACCTTCCGGGCCGGTGAGCCCGGAGAACGGCAGCTCTTTTTGCCCGACGATCGGTGCCGGCGGGGGTGCGGCCGAGGGCGAGGTTTCCGGTGCGGTCGTCGTGCTGCTCGCGACCGGCGAACCGTGTTCGGTCTTGCTGCAGCCCACCAGCATTGCCGCGGCCATGACCAATGCGATGGCGCCACAGGAGGTGCCGTGCCGCCAAATCCGGTACCGCCCCTGCACAACATCCACGCGTACGCCCCCTCCCGATGCGACCGCAGGCGCGGCCAACCGAATTGATGCTAATCGGCGCAAACCGGCCCGTTAGCACGAATTTCGGAAGCCAGGCTTACAGCGTCGCGCCGAACAGATCCCGCATCGCCGCCCAGTGCCGCTCGGCGGCCTCGGCGTCGTAGGCGCGTTATCCGGAACCGCGAAGCCGTGCGCGGCCGGGTAGGTCTCGATGGTGTGCTGCACCCCGGCGGCGGTCAGCGCCTTGCCCAGGGTCTCGGCCTGCTCGGGGGTGAAGGAGGAGTCGTCCTGCGCCCCGCCGATGTAGAGCGTGGCGGTGATGTCCTCGGCCAGCAGATGCGGGCTGTCCGGCTGATCGGTGGCCAGCCCGCCGCCGTGAAACGACGCGGCCGCCGCGACCCGATCCGGGACTCGACCGGCCACCACCACCGAGGTGCGCCCGCCCATGCAGTAGCCGGTGGTGCCGTACCGGTCGCCGCGCACCTCGGGGCGACCGTCGAGGTAGGCGAAGAAGGCGCTGGCGTCGCTGGCCATCATGTCGGGGGTGATGCCGCGGATCATCGCGAACAGCCGGTTCCGCTCACTCGCGTCGCTGAACACCGTGCCCATATCGAACGGCGCCCACTCGCCGTGCCGGTAGTAGACGTCGGGCAGCAGCACCGCGTACCCGAAGCCGGCCAGGGTGGCCGCCATATCGTCGAAGGTGTCGCGGACCCCGCCGGCGTCGGGGTACATGACCACCCCGGCCCACGGACCGGTGCCGTCGGGGGTGAACAGGCGGATGGGGCAGCTGCCCTCGGCGGTGGTGACGGTGTCGGTGATGTGCGGCATGGCTACCGTTCTACTCGCTGCGATCGACGCTAGGCTGGGCGGCGTGCCGATTGCCACGCCGTACGAGGATCTGCTGCGCCTGGTGCTCGAGCGGGGCACCCCCAAGGCCGACCGCACCGGCACCGGCACCCGCAGCCTGTTCGGTCACCAGCTGCGCTATGACCTGGCGGCCGGGTTTCCGTTGATCACCACCAAGAAGGTGCACGTCAAGTCGGTGATCTATGAGCTGTTGTGGTTTCTGCGCGGCGACTCCAACGTCGGCTGGCTACGGGAGCACGGCGTCACGATCTGGGATGAGTGGGCGAGCGAGACCGGGGACCTCGGACCGATCTATGGGGTGCAGTGGCGGTCGTGGCCGACCCCGTCCGGTGAGCACGTCGACCAGATCAGCAATGCGCTGCGGTTGCTGCGCACCGACCCCGATTCGCGCCGCATCATCGTGTCGGCGTGGAACGTCGGTGAGCTCGACCAGATGGCGCTGGCGCCGTGTCATACGCTGTTTCAGTTCTACGTCGCCGACGGCAAGCTGAGCTGTCAGCTCTATCAGCGCAGCGCCGACCTGTTTTTGGGCGTGCCGTTCAACATCGCC
Organism: Mycobacterium talmoniae; assembly: GCA_002967005.1. GTDB lineage: Bacteria > Actinomycetota > Actinomycetes > Mycobacteriales > Mycobacteriaceae > Mycobacterium > Mycobacterium talmoniae. Next base: position 1,195 of record PPEA01000374.1, on the reverse strand, counting down.
AGCTACGCGCTGCTCACCCACATGATGGCCGCGCAATCCGACCTGGCGGTCGGCGAGTTCATCTGGACCGGCGGCGACTGCCACATCTACGACAACCACGTCGAGCAGGTCCGCGAGCAACTCAGCCGCGAGCCCCGGCCGTATCCGCAACTGGTGCTGGCGCAACGGGATTCGATCTTCGACTACCGCTACGACGATATCGACATCCAGAATTACCATCCGCATCCGGCGATCAAAGCCCCCGTGGCCGTATGACCACCCTCGGCCTGATCTGGGCGCAGTCCACGTCGGGGGTGATCGGTCGGGGCGGGGACATCCCCTGGCGGCTGCCCGAGGACCAAGCCCACTTCAAACAGCTCACCATGGGTCACACCGTGGTGATGGGGCGGCTGACCTGGGAATCGTTGCCCGCACGGGTGCGCCCCCTGCCGGGACGGCGCAACGTCGTGGTGACCCGGCAGAGCGACTACACCGCCGACGGCGCCACCGTGGTGGGCGCGCTGCCGGATGCCCTCACCGACGACGACACCTGGGTGATCGGCGGCGGCGAGATCTACGCGCTGGCGCTGCCGCTGGCGACCCGCTGCGAGGTCACCGAGGTCGACATCGACCTGCCCCGCCAGGACCGCGACGTGGTAGCGCCGGTGCTGGATGAGTCGTGGCTGGCCAGCACCGGGGAGTGGCTGACCAGCCGCACCGGTCTGCGCTATCGGCTGCACAGCTACCGACGTGTGTCGTGGCCCGGCTGACCGCGCTGCAGGCGCGCCGGATCGCTGTCGCCGCACAGGGTTTCACCGCGCCGAAGCCTCGCGGACCGGTCAGCCGCGCGCATCTGCGCAGGCTGATCTCCCGGATCCAGGTGCTGCAACTGGACTCGGTGTCGGTCGCGGTGCGCGCCCACTACGCGCCGGTGTTCAGCCGGCTGGGCCGCTATGACCGGGAGCTACTGGACCGCGCGGCGTGGGCGCACAGCGCCCGCCAGCCGCGGCTGCTGGTCGAGTACTGGGCGCATGAGGCCGCGCTGATGGCCGTCGACGACTGGCCGCTGCTGCGGTGGCGGATGCGGCAATACACCCACGGCCGGTGGGGTTCTCAGATCGTGCGGGCCAACCCCAAGCTGGCCGACGACGTCGTCGCGGCGGTGACCGAGCTGGGGCCCAGCACCGCCGGACAGATCGAGGCGCACCTGGCCGCG
>PPEA01000373.1 GCA_002967005.1 Mycobacterium talmoniae | reverse complement strand
ATGATCGCCCTGCCGATGGCTGGGGCTGTGGCACCTGTGGGCCGGGTCGCCGAGCACGCCGCAGGGGCGACAACTCGGCGCGGGCTTCCTCGGCTTCGCGATCGGCGGGCCGCTGTCGGAGGGGCTCACCGCCTGGATCGCGGCGCCGCTGCTGGTGATGGCGGCGCTGTTCGGGGTGCTGCTGCTGACCGGGACGACGGTCCGAGAGGTGCCCGAGGCGTTGCGCGCCATGTTCAGCGTCCACGGCTACGACGACTATGACTACGACGACGAGGACCACGTCGAGGACGCCCCCGACACCGACGAGCCGCCGACCGAGGACTTCTCCGACGGCTACTACGACGACGCCTCGTCCGGTGATGAGGCGCAGCCCTGGCCGGGCGGCTCGCCGTTGGACAACTACCCGCTGGATGAGGCCGACGCGCCGACCGTGCCGGAACCGGCGGTCGCCCGCAAGCGCCGCAAAACCGAGAAGCCCAAGCAGGACACTCTGGTGCTGGACCGGGTGGTCGAGGGCCCCTACACGCTGCCGCCGCTGTCCCTGCTGACCGCTGGGGACCCGCCCAAGCGGCGCACCGCGGCCAACGAGCAGATGGCCGACGCGATCACGTCGGTGTTGACCCAGTTCAAGGTCGACGCCGCGGTCACCGGATGCACCCGCGGCCCCACCGTCACCCGCTACGAGGTGGAGCTGGGGCCGGGCGTCAAGGTCGAAAAGATCACCCAGCTGCAGAAGAACATCGCCTACGCGGTCGCCACCGAAAGCGTCCGCATGCTCGCCCCGATCCCGGGCAAGTCGGCGGTGGGCATCGAGGTGCCCAACACCGACCGGGAGATGGTGCGGCTGGCTGACGTGCTGACCGCGCCGACCACGCGCCGTGACCACCACCCGCTGGTGATCGGGCTGGGCAAGGACATTGAGGGCGACTTCATCAGCGCCAACCTGGCCAAGATGCCGCACCTGCTGGTGGCCGGCTCCACCGGCTCGGGGAAGTCCAGCTTCGTCAACTCAATGCTGGTCTCGCTGCTGGCGCGGGCCACCCCGGAGGAGGTCAGGATGATCCTGATCGACCCCAAGATGGTGGAACTCACGCCGTATGAAGGCATTCCGCACCTGATCACGCCGATCATCACCCAGCCGAAGAAGGCGGCCGCGGCGCTGGCATGGCTGGTCGAGGAGATGGAGCAGCGCTACCAGGACATGCAGGCCTCCCGGGTGCGGCACATCGACGATTTCAACGCCAAGGTGCGCTCGGGGGAGATCACCGCCCCATTGGGTAGCCAGCGTGAGTACCGGCCGTATCCCTATGTGCTGGCGATCGTCGACGAGCTGGCCGATTTGATGATGACCGCGCCGCGCGACGTCGAGGACGCCATCGTGCGGATCACCCAGAAGGCCCGCGCCGCCGGCATTCACCTGGTGCTGGCCACCCAGCGGCCGTCGGTGGACGTGGTCACCGGGCTGATCAAAACCAACGTGCCCTCGAGGTTGGCGTTCGCGACGTCGTCGCTGACCGATTCCCGGGTGATCCTGGATCAGGCCGGCGCCGAGAAGCTGATCGGGATGGGTGACGGCCTGTTTTTGCCGATGGGCGCCGGCAAGCCGACCCGGTTGCAGGGCGCGTACGTCAGCGACGAGGAGATCCAGGCCGTCGTCACCGCCTGCAAGGAGCAGGCCGAGCCCGAATACACCGAGGGCGTGACCAACGCCAAGCCCAGCGGCGAGCGCAAGGACGTCGACCCCGACATCGGCGACGACATGGACGTGTTCCTGCAGGCCGTGGAGCTGGTGGTGTCGTCCCAGTTCGGGTCCACCTCGATGCTGCAGCGCAAGCTGCGGGTCGGTTTCGCCAAGCCGGCCGGTTGATGGATTTGATGGAGACCCGCGGCATCGTCGGGCCCTCGGAGGGCTCCAAGGCCCGCGAGGTGTTGGTCAAACCCGACGAGCTGGCCGCGACACTCAATGCGATTCGGGGCGGCGGCGATTCGGCCGAGGACGACGACGACTCGGCCGACTAGGCGGACTCGGCCAACTAGGCGCCGAACGTGTACTGAGACCGAGATTTTCGCCGATTTTTCGGTCTCAGTGCACGTTCGGTGCCGTTAGCAGGTCTCGTACTGCCGGGAGAGTTCGATCTCCAGTGGCAGCCGCGTGTGGTCGGGCTGATGCCGGTAGCAGCCGCCGACCACGATTTCGATCGGACCGTCGTATCCCCAGACCAGCAGGGCGGCGGGGTGGCCGAACCGGGGCAGCAGCGCGGCCACCGCCGGCACGATGCGCTGGGTTTCCACGTCGTTGCCGCGGCCCTGACCGATATCGATTTCGAGCTGGGTCTCGGCCTGGGCGCCGGGGCGCGGCGGGGCCGTCGAGCCCTTGGCGCGGTAGTACTTGCCGATCACCCCGCTGATGTCGGACCACAGTGCCCGGTCGGCGTCGCTGGGCGGAGTGGGTGTCGAAACGTAGTTGCGGGTGTCGCCGTACTCGTTGAACACCAGCTTGATCTCCCAGGAGGCGTCGGCCAGCGCGGGGTCGCTGCGCTGCAGCGCGGCCGCGGTCGCGGCGGTCGCATCGGGGGTGAGCGTGACGTCGATGTCGCGGCTCGCGGCGTCATCCCGCTCGGCCGGCTGATCGAGACCAACCAGCTCGGCCACCGGGGAGTGCGCGGTGCGCAGCCAGATCGCCACGCCGTCGGCGACCGCGTCGGCGTCGGGATCGGGTTTGCCGTCGGACGGGCCGAAATCGAAGAGGGCAACGGAGCGGTCGTCGGTGTTCACGTTGCGTGGCAGCGTCCCCCGTGCCGGGTAGTACAGCATGAGGTCGCCGTTGTAATCGCCCAGGCCCTGCCGGCGCCGCTGCTCGGTGAAGGTGCGGCCGACGTCGACGGCCTGCGGCACGGTGATCGCGCGGTCCAGCGTCACGGTCAGCGCAAAATGTTCACCGGTGATGTTGTTGGCGTAGGTCAGGTTGGTGTCCGTCACCCCGGGCAGCGCGCGGATCTGCCGGCGGATCTGCTCGGCCTCTCGCCGATGATCAAACAAGAAACATCCCGAGATGGGCCACAGCAGCGCCGCCGCCACCAACACCACCGCCACCTTGCGCATCGGCGCCCCCCTAACTTTCCGCGCCGAGTACGACTCCGGTGCGCGATGTTCCGACGATCATCGCACCAAATTCAGGCGCAGCCGCGCGGTATTCGGCCCGGTATTCTGACCTGACCGGGAAGGGGGTGTATGCGGTGGTGTCTTGGCCTGCGGCGCCCCCGGTGCGGCAACCGCCGTCGGTGTGGACGGTGGTCGGCGCCGCACTGGGCGCGGCGGCGCTGGCCCTGGCGATCGTCCCGTTCTATGGGGCGGTGTCGTTCGTGGTCGCGGGGGAGG
>PPEA01000372.1 GCA_002967005.1 Mycobacterium talmoniae | reverse complement strand
GCCGGTCGACGCCGAGGTCGTGGAGTGCGCGTTCGGCGGCACCCGCTGGGACATCCGGGTTGCGGCGGTGCGCGAGTCGATCAACCGGCTGCACGCGCTGGTCGCGCGGACGTGACGCGCCGGGAACCCGCCGGCCACCACCCGCGTTGCACAGCTAGGGACCGCGACTTCAAGGGAGAGCATGATGACGGCATTGCTGCGCGAGGTGATCGGCGACGTGCTGCGCCGGAACCGGACATCGCAGGGCCGCACACTGCGTGAAGTATCCGATTCGGCGCGGGTGAGCCTGGGCTACCTGTCCGAGGTCGAGCGCGGCCGCAAAGAGGCCTCCAGTGAGCTGCTGAGCGCGATCTGCACCGCCCTGGACGTGCCGTTGTCGACGGTGCTCACCGACGCCAGCGCCGCGCTGGCGCGTACCGAACCGGCAGCCAGCGCGGCCGGCACCGCCAACATCGATGTCAGCACCAAGGTCGTCATCCCGCCCGCGGCGGCGCTGGCACTGGCCTGATCGCACCCGCCGGGGCGACAAGGCTGCGGTCTGTCCCCGGTAACCGATAAATTGGGCAGCAGGCAAGCAACCAAACGAAGGCGGAGCTCACTCATGGCCAACCCGTTCGTCAAGGCGTGGAAATACGTGATGGCGCTGTTCAACGCGAAGATCGACGAGCACGCCGACCCGAAGATTCAGATTCAGCAGGCCATCGAGGAAGCGCAGCGTCAGCATCAGGCGCTGACCCAGCAGGCGGCCCAGGTGATCGGCAACCAGCGGCAACTCGAGATGCGGCTCAACCGGCAGCTGGCCGACGTGGAGAAGCTGCAAGTCAATGTGCGTCAGGCGCTGACGTTGGCGGACCAGGCGACCGCCGCCGGCGACGCCGCCAAAGCCACCGAGTACAACAACGCCGCCGAGGCGTTCGCCGCCCAGCTGGTGACCGCCGAGCAGAGCGTGGAAGACCTCAAGGCCCTGCACGACCAGGCGCTGGCCGCCGCCGGACAGGCCAAGAAGGCCGTCGAGCAGAACGCGATGGTGTTGCAGCAGAAGATCGCCGAACGCACCAAACTGCTCAGCCAGCTTGAGCAGGCCAAGATGCAGGAGCAGGTCAGCGCGTCGCTGCGGTCGATGAGCGAGCTCGCCGCACCCGGCACCACCCCCAGCCTCGACGAGGTCCGCGACAAGATCGAGCGCCGCTACGCCAACGCGATCGGTGCCACCGAACTCGCGCAGGGCTCGGTGCAGGGCCGGATGATCGAGGTGCAGCAAGCCAGCGTGCAGATGGCCGGTCACTCCCGGCTGGAGCAGATCCGCGCGTCGATGCGCGGCGAGGCGCTGCTCGCCGGCGGCGCGAGT
>PPEA01000371.1 GCA_002967005.1 Mycobacterium talmoniae | reverse complement strand
GGCCGGTCATGTCGGCGCTGGGCGCCTCCGAGCGCGGCATGTTTTCGCTGCTGGGCGTGATGGAGCGGGGGAACATGTTGCCCGCCGAGGAGATTCGGGATCTGAGCGCGGCGGCGAACCGGACGGCGGCCACCATGCGGCCACCGCCGCCGAGGTGGTGTCGATGGAGCAGACGGTGAGCTGCACCGCCGATTCCCGGGCGTATCTGGTGCCCACCATCAACGCGTTCACCGCGCAGCTCAGCGCCGGAGTGCGCCAGTACAACGAAATGGTGACCGCCGCAGCACAGTTGGTGGCGTCGGCCAATGGGGGAGGAGGAGCGGCTTCCCCGGCGCATTCGCCGATGGCCCGGCAGCACTACCGCGAGGAGCTGGTCGGCGCGACCGACCGGCTGCTCGGCTGGGCGCAAGCCTTCGACGAACTCCGCCCGCTGCACTGAAGCGCTTAGTTTGGCGTTGACTCTGCGTCCACCACGGCAAAGTGCGAGTAGGAGCCCTGGTCAGCGCAGAGTCAACGCCCGTCAATCCCCGGGCCGGGGGCCGTAGCGTTCGATATACGCCCGATGCAGGTGGGCGTCGCGTTGGCGGGCCCGTTCATCGACGAGCTCCGGATCGAAACCGTGCACCCGCAGCATGTGCCGGCGCCACACCTTGTTGAGGGCGTGCGAGAAATACACCAGCGAAATGAAAATCGGCGCGCTGATTTCCAGGTGCACGTAAAACGGGCCCGGCAGCAGCCACAGCGGGGCCAGCACCAACAGGGTCGGGACCGCGGCGCGCAGCATCATCCGGGCGGTGGCGCCCTTGCCGGTCAGATCGTTGCGGACCCAGTCCCGCATCGAATCGGGCAGCCGACGCCCATAGCAGTACCGGATGTACTGCAGCGGATTGGGTTTGGTGCGCACCCGGTCGGTGCCCATCGCGTGTGGCCCCTCAGAACGTGGGCCGCAGCGACGGGAATACGGTGGCCGCCACCGCCCGCGCCGTCGCCTTGAACATGTCGTAGAAGTCGAAGTAGTCGCGCCACAACGTGATGCGGCCGTCGTGCACCTCGAACACGCCGCACACCCAGAACTGCAACCGCAGCGGCCCGATCAGCAGGGCGTCGGTGCGTTCGGTGAGGACCGCGTCGCCGTCGGCGGCGATGCGGTGGATTTTCACCTCGAACCCGGCGCGGCCCTCCATCCGACGGAACAGCCGCATCGTGGTGTTGCGGCCGCGGATGGTCGGCAACCCCACATTCTGGTACACCAGGTCGTCGGCCAAGGTGGCGTCTGCCGTAACGAAGTCCTCGTCCTGCAGCGCGTTCAGGAAGGTCTCGACGGTGCGGATGTTGTCAACGGACGTCAGCTCAGCAGTTGGTTCGGTCATACCTGTCAGCCTAGAGCCGTTGGGCTATGGCACGGTAGGGCGATGCGCGTCGTCGTGATCGCCGGACCCGACCCCGGGCACTCGTTTCCCGCGATCGCGTTGTGCCAACGCTTCCAGGCCGCCGGCGACACCGCGACCCTGCTCACCGGCGTCGAATGGCTGGCCACCGCGGCGGCGGCCGGGATAGACGCCGCCGAGCTGGCCGGGCTAGACCCCACCGCCGCCGACGACGATGCCGACGCCGGGGCCAAAATCCACCAGCGGGCCGCCCGGATGGCGGTGGAAAACGTCGACCGGCTGCGGGCGCTGGCGCCGGATCTGGTGGTCTCCGACGTGATCACCGCCTGCGGCGGCATGGCCGCCGAACTGCTGGGTATCCCGTGGATCGAGCTCAACCCCCATCCGCTGTACCTGCCGTCGAAGGGGTTGCCCCCGATTGGCAGCGGGTTGGCGCCGGGCACCGGGCTGCGAGGCCGGCTGCGCGACGCGATCATGCGGGCGTTGACGGCGCGGTCGTGGCGGGCCGGACTAAGACAGCGGGCGGCGGTGCGCGCCGAGATCGGGCTGCCGGCCCGTGACCCCGGTCCGCTGCGCCGGCTGATCGCCACCCTGCCCGCGCTGGAGGTGCCGCGCCCGGACTGGCCGGCCGAGGCCGTCGTGGTGGGTCCCCTGCATTTCGAGCCGACCGAGCAGGTGCTGCCGATCCCGCCGGGCGCCGGGCCGCTGGTGGTGGTCGCGCCGTCCACCGCGCTGACCGGGACCCGCGGCATGGCCCAGGTGGCGTTGGACTGCCTGGCGCCCGGGGTCGGGCTGCCGGACGGCGCGCGGGTGGTGGCTGTCCCGGGCTCAACGGTCCCGACCTGACGGTGCCGGACTGGGCGGTGGTCGGGCTGGGCCGTCAAGACGAGCTGCTGGGGCGCGCCGATGTGGCTGGTGTGCGGCGGCGGGCACGGGCATGGTGACCAAAACGCTG
>PPEA01000370.1 GCA_002967005.1 Mycobacterium talmoniae | reverse complement strand
CCTGCTTGTGATCGGCCAAATCGATGGCAAAGACCGCGTTATCGACCGGGACCAGCTCACGCAATGCCGCCAACTTGGCATTGCGACGTTTGTCACCACGCGACAGACCACTATCCTCAACCATGACGTCCTCCTCGGTGTATTGGGATACCAAGCCCGTCAACGACACCAGGAGGACGTCTTTTTGATCAACATTTATCGACATAGCCCTCTTACTACGCCGGGTGAATCACCGGGATTGCGCACGCTCGCCGCGCCGGGTCCGCGGGTAAGGCATCGAGCCTGCGGGTAAGGCGTCGAGCCTGCATCCAGGGCATCGAGCCTGCGCTCACGGCGCCCAGCCTGCGTCCACGGCGCCCAGCCTGCGCTCAGGCCCAGGATCGGCGCGAAAATCCGGCCTCAGCGCAGTTTCGATGCCGCCAGCGCAGGCTCGATGCCCTGAGCGCAGTTTCGACGCCGCTACCGCAGGCTCGATGCCGCTACCGCAGGCTCGATGCCCCCACCGCAGAACCACCGAAATGGCCGCCCGTGCGACCCACGGCGTGTCTGACTTGAATCGAACACCCGTTCGCCTAATGTGGGGGGTGTTCGACGGGCGAGACGCCGCGGCGGGACGACTTGTCAGACCCCGCCGCTAGCGTCGCGGCCAAGCGACCGAAACCGGTCAACCGAACACCGAACTACAGGAGAAATACCATGCCGCAAGCCCCGGATCGCGAGAAAGCTCTCGAACTGGCGATGGCCCAGATCGAGAAGAGTCACGGCAAAGGCTCGGTGATGCGCCTCGGCGACGAGGTGCGTCAGCCGATCTCGGTCATCCCGACCGGATCGATCGCCCTGGACGTGGCGCTGGGTATCGGCGGCCTGCCGCGCGGCCGCATCGTGGAGATCTACGGCCCGGAGTCCTCGGGTAAGACCACCGTCGCACTGCATGCGGTGGCCAACGCCCAGGCCGCCGGCGGGATCGCGGCGTTCATCGACGCCGAGCACGCCCTGGATCCCGACTACGCCAAGAAGCTGGGGGTGGACACCGACTCCCTGTTGGTCTCCCAGCCCGACACCGGGGAGCAGGCGCTGGAGATCGCCGACACGCTGATCCGCTCCGGCGCGCTGGACATCCTGGTTATCGACTCGGTGGCCGCGCTGGTACCGCGTGCGGAGATCGAAGGCGAGATGGGGGACAGCCACGTCGGCTTGCAGGCCCGGCTGATGAGCCAGGCGTTGCGGAAGATGACTGGTGCGCTGAACAATTCGGGCACCACCGCGATTTTCATCAACCAGCTGCGAGAAAAAATCGGTGTGATGTTCGGCAGTCCTGAAACCACCACGGGCGGAAAGGCTTTGAAGTTTTACGCTTCAGTTCGCTTGGACGTCAGGCGTATTGAAACGCTCAAGGATGGCACCGACGCGGTCGGTAACCGTACCCGCTGCAAGGTGGTCAAGAACAAGGTCAGCCCACCGTTCAAACAGGCCGAGTTCGACATCCTCTACGGCAAGGGCATTAGCCGCGAGGGCTCGCTGATCGACATGGGTGTGGATCAGGGCTTTATCCGTAAGTCCGGCTCCTGGTACACCTACGAGGGCGAGCAACTGGGGCAGGGCAAGGAGAACGCCCGCAACTTCTTGCTGGAGAACACCGACGTGGCCGACGAGATCGAGAAGAAGATCAAAGAAAAGCTCGGCATTGGCGCCGTGGTGACCGATGACAGCGTCCTGCCCGCCCCCGTCGACTTCTGATCCGAACCGCGAGGAGCAGGCGCGGGCGTTGTGCCTGCGTCTGCTCACCGCGCGTGCGCGCACCCGCGCCGAGCTCGAAGCCCAGCTGACCAAGCGGGGTTATCCCGACGAGGTCAGCAATCGGGTGCTGGACCGGTTGGCCGCGGTGGGGCTGATCGACGACGCCGATTTCGCCGAGCAGTGGGTCCGGTCCCGTCGGGAGCACGCCGGAAAGGGCAAGCGCGCGTTGGCCGCTGAGCTGCGCACCAAGGGCGTCGACGACGAAGTGATCGCCGCGGCGCTCGACGACCTCGACGCCGATGCCGAGCGCGACCGCGCCGAGCAACTGGTGCGGGCCAAGCTGCGGCGGGAGAAACTCGACGATAGTGACGACCTGCGGGTGCGGCGACGGCTGGTGGCGATGCTGGCCCGCCGCGGCTACAGCCAATCGATGGCCTACGCCGTCGTCAGCGCCGAACTGGCCACCGAACGGGAACGCCGCCGGGTCTAATCGACCTCGTCGTCGACGTCTTCGGTGTCTTCGTCGGTACCGGTGAAGAGTTCCTTGGTCCGGTCGACAGCGTGGGTGGCGATATCGAGGGAATCCTGAACGATGGCGCTGGTGCCGCCGGCGACGTCACCCTTAATGATGTGGCTGGCGTCCTCGACGATGTCCGAGGCTTTCTGCACGGCATGCGTCGCGATGTCCCGCGCCGCGGCGACCGCGTCCTTGGGTGTGAAGGCCATGAGAGACTCCCGTCCGTTGCAGTTGGCTCGACTTTAGCCCTGGCAGTCGCGTTCCGCGCCGTCTCAGCCGCCGACCGTCGCACAGATCGGCTGCGGCCCACGCCATGGTAGGGATTAACGGGACTTCGCCGGGTGAATCTGGGGGTGGCCATGCACCGCGTCGTCGTCTTGGGTCGTGGTGGCGCCGGCAAGTCCACGCTCGCCGCCCAACTCGGGCGCCTCACCGCGCTGCCGGTGATCGAACTCGATGCGCACTTCTGGTCGCCGGAGCTCGCGCCCCTGCCGCCCGGTGAGTGGGCGACGCGCCAGCGGCGGCTCGTCGCCGACCCGCGCTGGATCCTCGATGGCGATCTCGGTCCCTATGACGCGCCCGAGATTCGGTTGCAGGCCGCCGACACGGTCCTGGTGCTGGACTTCCCGTTATGGCGCTGCGCCTGGCGAGCGGGTCGTCGCGGCCGGGAGAAGCTGGACTTCTGGCGCTGGGTCGTCGGGTATCGCCGTCGCTACCTGCCCCGCACCAAGGCCGCTATCGCGGCCAACGCGTCCGGCGCCGAAGTGCACTTTTTGCGCAGCCCGCGCGACGTTGAACGGTTTCTGGCCGCGGTGCGCGACTCCGGTCACCGCGATTCGCGCTGATCGTGACGTGAACAAGCTGGATGCCCGACCCCGACCGCCCCTACCGCGCCGCCGTACCATGGGCGCGTGACATCGACGACGGACGTGACGGTGCGCACCTATCAGGTGCGCACCTACGGCTGTCAGATGAACGTCCACGACTCCGAGCGGCTCGCGGGTCTGCTGGAGGCCGCCGGCTACCGGCGCGCCCCCGCGGACACCGACGCCGACGTGGTGGTGTTCAACACCTGCGCGGTGCGGGAGAACGCCGACAACAAGCTGTACGGCAACCTCAGCCACCTGGCGCCGCGCAAACGCGACAACCCGGACATGCAGATCGCGGTCGGCGGCTGCCTGGCCCAAAAAGACAAAGACGCGGTGCTACGCAAGGCGCCGTGGGTCGACGTTGTGTTCGGCACCCACAACATCGGGTCGCTGCCGACGCTGCTGGAACGGGCCAAACACAACAAGACCGCCCAGGTGGAAATCCTCGAGGCGCTGCAGGAGTTCCCGTCGGCACTGCCCGCCGCCCGTGAATCCGCCTACGCCGCCTGGGTTTCCATCTCGGTGGGCTGCAACAACACCTGCACGTTCTGCATCGTCCCGTCGCTGCGCGGCAAAGAGGTCGACCGCAGCCCGGCCGACATCCTCGCCGAGGCGCAGGCCTTGGTGGACACCGGTGTGCTGGAAATCACCCTGCTGGGCCAAAACGTCAACGCCTACGGTGTCTCGTTCGCCGACCCGAACCAACCCCGCGACCGCGGCGCCTTCGCCGATCTGCTGCGCGCCTGCGGACGCATCGACGGGCTCGAACGCGTCCGGTTCACCTCACCGCATCCGGCCGAGTTCACCGACGACGTCATCGACGCGATGGCCGAGACGGCGAACGTGTGCCCCGCCCTGCACATGCCGCTGCAGTCCGGCTCGGATCGCGTGCTGCGGGCCATGCGGCGCTCCTACCGCGCCGAGCGCTACCTGGGCATCATCGACAAGGTCCGCGCGGCCATCCCGCACGCCGCGATCACCACCGACCTGATCGTCGGTTTCCCCGGCGAAACCGAGGAGGACTTCGCGGCCACCCTGGACGTGGTCCGGGCGGCCCGATTCTCGGCGGCGTTCACCTTCCAGTACTCCAAACGCCCCGGCACCCCGGCCGCTGACCTGGACGGCCAGCTGCCCAAAGCCGTGGTGCAGGAGCGCTACGACCGGCTGATCGAACTGCAGGAGCGGATTTCGCTGGAGGAGAACCGGGCGCAGGTGGGGCGGACGGTGGAACTGCTGGTCGCCGTCGGGGAGGGCCGCAAGGATGAGGCCACCGCGCGGATGAGCGGCCGCGCCCGCGACGGCCGGCTGGTGCACTTCAGCCCGGGTGGGCAGCAGGTGC
>PPEA01000037.1 GCA_002967005.1 Mycobacterium talmoniae | reverse complement strand
CCGACGCCGTCGACGGCGTCGCCGCCCCGATGGCCGGCACCACCAGCCAGCCGGCCCTGAGCTCGATCGTGGCCGCCGCCGCCCACAGCGAGTACGACACCGGGCTGTCGCTGAGCGCGGTCTGCGATCTGGAGCCGTACTGGGAGGCGCTGCGCAAGGTGTACGCGCCGTTCGAATCCGGGCTGCCCGCCCCGACCGGACGGGTCTATCGCCACGAGATTCCGGGCGGCCAGTTGTCCAATCTGCGCCAGCAGGCGATCGCGCTGGGGCTCGGTGACCGCTTCGAGGAGATCGAAGAAAGCTACGCCGCCGCGGACCGCGTGCTGGGCCGGCTGATCAAGGTCACCCCGTCGAGCAAGGTGGTGGGGGATCTGGCGCTGGCGCTCGTCGGCGCCGGGATCAGCGCCGACGAATTCGCCGCCGACCCAGCGCGATTCGACATCCCCGAGTCGGTGATCGGCTTTCTGCGCGGGGAGCTGGGGGATCCGCCCGGCGGCTGGCCCGAACCGCTGCGCAGCACCGCGTTGGCCGGCCGGGGCCCGGCCCGACCGGTACAGGCGCTGTCGGCCGAAGACGAGGCCATCCTGGCCTCGGCGGGTCCGAAACGGCAGGCCACCCTCAACCGGCTGCTGTTCCCCGGCCCGACCAAGGAGTTCGAGGCGCACCGGGAGACCTACGGCGACACCTCGCAGCTGTCGGCCAACCAGTTCTTCTACGGGCTGCGGCACGGCGAGGAGCACCGGGTGGCCCTGGAGCGCGGCGTGGAGCTGCTGATCGGGCTGGAAGCCATCTCCGAGCCCGACGAGCGGGGGATGCGCACGGTGATGTGCATCATCAACGGGCAACTGCGCCCGGTGCTGGTGCGCGACCGCAGCATCGCCAGCAGCGTTCCGGTGGCCGAGAAGGCCGACCGCACCAACCCCGGCCACATCGCCGCGCCGTTCGCCGGCGTGGTCACCGTCGGGGTGGCCGAGGGCGACACCGTGGACGCCGGGCAGACCATCGCCACCATCGAGGCCATGAAGATGGAGGCCGCGATCACCGCGCCGGCCGCCGGCACCGTGCAGCGGGTCGCGGTGTCGGCCACCGCCCAGGTCGAGGCGGGGATCTGCTGGTGGTGGTGAACTGAGCCCGCATTGTCGGCGGCGCCGTGGGGGCCGGCGCATCGCGGTCCCGCCGCGCGGCACCCGCCCGACCACCGACCGGGTGCGGGAGGCGCTGTTCAACGTGTTGGCCGCGCGGCTGGACCTGACCGGGATGGCGGTGCTGGACTTGTACGCGGGCTCCGGCGCGCTGGGCCTGGAGGCGCTGTCCCGCGGCGCGGCCTCGGCGCTGTTCGTGGAGTCCAATCCGCGGGCCGCGGCGGTGCTGGCCCGCAATATCGCC
>PPEA01000369.1 GCA_002967005.1 Mycobacterium talmoniae | reverse complement strand
CGGACCACCAGCGTCGCAGCCGGGGCGCGCGGCCCGGCGTCCGGTAACCCGCCCGCCGACCGACCAACCACCCGGTTGGTATATCTTCGGGGGAGGTTCGTTGCCCATCCCGCACACCCGGAGGCCAGATGACCAGCGCCGTCAAATACCAGCGCACCCTGTTCGAGCCGGAGCACGAGCTGTTCCGGGAGTCGTATCGCGCGTTCTTGGAGCGCCACGTCGCGCCGCACCACGAGGAGTGGGAGAAGGCCAAGATCGTCGACCGCGGCGTCTGGCTGGAGGCCGGTAAGCAGGGCTTTTTGGGGATGGCGGTGCCCGAGGAGTACGGCGGCGGCGGCAACCCCGACTTTCGCTACAACACGATCATCACCGAGGAAACCACCGCCGGTCGTTACAGCGGCATCGGGTTCAGCCTGCACAACGACGTCTGCGCGCCCTACCTGCTGGAACTGTGCAACGAGGAGCAGAAGCAGCGCTGGTTGCCGAAGTTCTGCACCGGCGAACTGATCACCGCGATCGCGATGACCGAGCCTGGAACGGGCAGCGACCTGCAGGGCATTAAGACCCGCGCGGTCAAACAAGGCGACCACTACGTTCTCAACGGCTCGAAGACCTTCATCACGAACGGCATTAACTCCGACCTGGTGATCGTGGTCGCCCAGACCGACCCGGAGAAGGGTGCCCAGGGCTTCAGCCTGCTGGTGGTCGAGCGCGGCATGGAGGGCTTCGAACGCGGCCGGCACCTGGACAAGATCGGTCTGGACGCCCAGGACACCGCCGAACTGTCCTTCACCGACGTGCACGTGCCGGTCGAGAATCTGCTCGGCCAGGAGGGCATGGGCTTCATCTACCTGATGCAGAACCTGCCGCAGGAACGGATCTCGATCGCGATCATGGCCGCCGCCGCGATGGAGAAGGTGCTCGAGGACACCATCCAATACACCAAGGAGCGCAAGGCATTCGGCAAGCCGATCGGCAGCTTCCAAAACAGCCGGTTCGTGCTGGCCGAGCTGGCCACCGAGGCCACCGTGGTGCGGATGATGGTCGACGAGTTCATCCGGCTGCACCTGGACAAGCAGCTGACGGTGGAGCAGGCCGCGATGGCCAAGTGGTACACCACCGAGAAGCAGGTGTCGCTGATCGACCGGTGTCTGCAGCTGCACGGCGGCTACGGCTACATGCGCGAATACGGGGTCGCTCGGGCCTTCCTGGACTCCCGGGTGCAAACCATCTACGGCGGCACCACCGAAATCATGAAGGAGATCGTCGGGCGCAGCCTCGGCGTATAGGGGCTGGCGCACGTCGATGTCGCTGGGGTGGATCGCCATCGGGATCCTCCCCAGTGCGGCCGGTGCCGCCCGGACGGGATGTATCACGCTGAATGCTTGGCGCGATACGCTATGGGGATGAAGACTCTGCGTCTGGATCCCGAGTTGGAGCAGCGGCTGCAGCGAGCGGCCGCCGTCGCCGGGGAGTCGTTGTCGGAGTTCATCCGGCGGGCCGCCGCCGAGCGGGCTGACACGGTGCTGAACACCGATGGTCATGAGGACTTCGCCGATGTGCTTGGCGCCATCCATGGCGGCGGCGGTCGGGCCCGCCGGACCGGGGCGGCGTTTACCGAAGTGCTCGCTGACCGCAGCTCGTGACGCTCTGCGATGCTGGCCCGCTGGTTGCGCTGATTGACGCCGACGAGGCCGACCACGAGACCTGTGCGCTCGCCCTGCGCACTTTGGCGTTGCCGTTGGTGACCACCTGGCCGACGTTCACCGAGGCGATGTACTTGCTGGGTCGCGCCGGCGGGTCCGCTGGTCAGCAAGCGCTGTGGAAGCTGCTGCTGAGTAGGCGGCTGAAGATCGCCGAACTCTCGCGCACGGCGGTCGAGCGCAGCGCCACGCTCATGGTGAAGTACGCCGATCGCCCGATGGACCTCGCCGATGCCACCCTCGTCGCGCTCGCGGAGGAACGCGGCGAACGGCGGATCTTCACCCTCGATGACGATTTCCGGGTGTATCGCATCCATGGGCGCACCCGCTTCGAAATCATCCCGAGCTGACCGTGCAGACTCGCCCGATACGGTGCCACACCGGGCGTCACCGAGATCGACGTTTTCGTGGCCGCCACTCGGACTTTTGCTACGAAACGTCGATCTCGGCGTCTGAAGCGGCGGCCACCGCGGCCAGCAGGCTGGCCGGGCCGATTCTGCTGGTCGCCCGCAGCTGCTCGACGCTGATGTCCACGGTGGTGCGCGCGGCCATTGCGCTACCGGGTCCGTCGCCCATGCCATCTGCCACCACCGCCAGCAACGGATCCAGACTCACGGCTGCGCCAAATGTTCGACGATCGCCGCGGTGACGATGTCGGGCCGCTCGGCGTTGGCCAGGTGCGCGGCGTCATCGACGACCAGCAGTCGACCGTCACGAACCCCGTCGGCGATCTCGGCCGAGCTTGGCCGGCGGCGTCGCCGGATCGTCGGCGCCGGCGATGCCACGTCGGCGCGCAATC
>PPEA01000368.1 GCA_002967005.1 Mycobacterium talmoniae | reverse complement strand
CCGAGGATGTCGTGGTCGACGCCGCCGGCCGGCTGTGGGCCGGGTTGGACGGCGGTCGCATTGTGCGGGTGTCCGCCGACGACGGCAAGCCCACCGTCGTCGCCGATACCGGCGGCCGACCGTTGGGCCTGCACGTGGCCCGCGACGGACGGCTGCTCATCTGCGACAGCCACCGCGGGCTGCTGGCGCTGGACCCGGACAGTGGCCGGCTGGACACCCTGGTCGAATCGGTGGCCGGCCGGCCGCTGATGTTCTGCTCGAATGTCACCGAAACCTCCGATGGCACCATCTATTTCACGGAGTCCACCAGCGCCTTCCGGTTCGACAACTACACCGCCGCCATCATCGAGGCCCGCGGCCACGGGAGCTTGTTCCGGCTCGACACCGACGGGACGATCACCACCCTGGTCGACGGGCTGTACTTCGCCAACGGGGTGACCGCGACCGCCGACGAATCGGCGCTGGTCTTCGCCGAGACCCAGGCGCGGCGGCTGTCGAAGTACTGGCTGACCGGTTCGCAGGCCGGGTCGGTGACACCGTTGGCGGTGCATCTCCCCGGGATGCCCGACAACCTGTCCACCGGCGGCGACGGCCCGATCTGGACCGCGATGGTCGCCCCGATCAATCCCACCCTGGAATGGCTGCTGCCGCGGGCGCCGATCATCCGCAAGATCGCCTGGCGGCTGCCCGATCCGCTGCAACCCCAGATCAAGCCGGAGGTCTGGGCGGTGGCCTTCGACGCCGACAGCGGGGCCGCCGTCGCCGGGGTGCGCACCCGGCATCCCGAGTTCGGTGTGGTCACCGGCGTCGTCGAGGCGGCCGGCACGCTGTGGCTGGGCACCATCAACTACCCGGCGCTGGGCCGGGTGGAGCTCAGCGCCTGCGTCCGCTAGCCGCCCTGCTGCGAGCCGCCCTGCTGCGCCGAATGTGCACGCACGGCGAGAATCGGGCCGATTTTCCGCCCTGGATGCACGTTCGGCGCGCACCCGCCCAAAAGCAGGTTCGGCGCGCGAAACATAACTCATTTGTAACTTCTACATCATTAGTCACAGCGTGGCTCCCCGAAATCGGGCCGCGGGTTGCCTACTCTGCACCACGATGGCCTCGTTACGTTCTGCATCCTGCCTGGCAGCGCAGGTACGCTCGGAGTCGTCTCAGACATCCGGTTGCCCGCGCGGCGAAGGAGCGGCTATGCACTGCCCGTTTTGCCGTCACCCCGATTCTCGGGTGGTCGACTCCCGCGAAACCGATGAAGGCCAGGCGATTCGGCGCCGCCGGTCCTGCCCGGAATGCGGGCGGCGGTTCACCACCGTGGAAACCGCGGTGCTAGCCGTGGTCAAGCGCAGCGGCGTCACCGAACCGTTCAGTCGGGAGAAGGTGATCAGCGGGGTGCGCCGCGCCTGCCAGGGCCGCCAAGTCGACGACGACGCGCTCAATGTGCTGGCCCAGCAGGTCGAGGACACGGTGCGCGCGGCCGGCTCGCCGGAGATCCCCAGCCACGAGGTCGGGCTGGCGATCCTGGGGCCGCTGCGCGAACTCGACGAGGTGGCCTATTTGCGCTTCGCCTCGGTGTACCGGTCGTTCACGTCGGCCGACGACTTCGAGCGGGAGATCGAGGCGCTGCGCGAGCACCGGGCGTTGCTGGGCCGAGCGGACGCAAAAGCCCCGTAAAACGCGGGCGTTTGGGGTGCGGTTGCGCTCCCCCGCACGCGGGAGGTACCCCCAGCTCGCGGTAGGTAGGCTGACGCCATGACGGCTGACCTGCACCCGAACCTTGCGGCACTGGCTCCACTGTTGGGCACCTGGTCGGGCCGCGGGTCGGGGGTGTACCCGACCATCGCCTCGTTCGACTATCTCGAGGAAGTGGTGTTCGGCCATGTCGGCAAGCCGTTTTTGAGCTACGGGCAGAAAACCCGATCGGCCGCCGACGGGTTGCCGCTGCACGCCGAGACCGGCTATCTGCGGGTGCCGCAGCCGGGTCGGGTGGAATGGGTGCTGGCCCATCCCAGCGGTATCACCGAAATCCAGGTCGGCACCTTCGCGGCCACCGGCGACGTCATCGAATTCGAGATGACCGCCAGCACCATCGGTTTGGCCCCCACCGCCAAGGAAGTGACCGCCCTGTCCCGGCGCTACCGGCTGGCCGGCGACGAGCTGTCCTACACGCTGGATATGGGCGCGGTCGGCCAGCCCCGGCAGAACCATCTCACCGCGGTGTTGCGCCGGACCGGTTAGACGACCGTCATCACCCCGTCGCTGGCCACTCGGCCGGCGATGCGCACCCAGCCCTCGGGGCTCCAGCGGGTGTGGATCACCGACCCTTTGCCCTGGGTGATGGTGAGGTCCCGGCTGAGGTAGTCGGTGATCCGCACCGCGGCGGCGCCGGTCGCCTCGTCTTCGGGTACGCCCAGGTTGCCGGCGAACATCCGCGCGCGCAGCGCCCCGTTCTCCTTGTCGGTCCAGGTCCACAGGTAGTGCTGGGTGTCGTCGGGAAACTCGGCGGGATCGGCGGCGGCCAGCGCGTCGACCGAATCCAGGTCGTGGATGGCGAATTCGGGTGCCCATTCCGAGCGGGCGCTGACCACGGTGAGCGCACCTTCGTAGCTGACCTGCACAATGCCGGCCGGCACCTGCAGGGTGCGGATCGGGCTGCCCTGCTGGCGCAGCCACCACGACAGCCCGACGGTGGGGTGCCCGGCGAACGGCAGTTCGGTCATCGGGGTGTAGATGCGGGCGTGCGCGCTGGTCGAGCCCGCCTCCGGCAGGTCGACGAATATCGTTTCGCTGTAACCCAATTCGGCGGCCAGCCGCTGGCGGTCCGGCGGCGGCACCGTCGCCGCGTCGACGATGCCGAGCGGGTTGCCGAAGTTGTCGTTCTCGTCGGTGAAAACGCGCACCACCGTCACGTCGATGCCCATAGGCCGACTCTACGGCGTGGCCGGTCAGCTCTGGTCGTCGTCGTTGAACTTCTTGCGGGCTTCGGCGGCCAGGAACCGCTCGAACTCCGCGCCGAGCTCGTCACCGCTGGGCAGCTCCTCGTCGCGCGCCAGCAGCGACCGGTTCTCCTGGGCGGTCATGAACGTGTCGTACTGGCGTTCCAGCGCCGTGACCACCTGCGCCACTTCGGGGCTCGCCTCGACCTGCTCGTCGATCTTGGCGCGGATGTCGGCGGCGGCTTCGCTCAACGCGGTCAGCGGCAGCTGCAGCGAACCGGTCTTGGCGACCTGCTCGAGCAGCGCCCGGGCGGCGTCCGGGTAGTCGGTTTGGGCCAGGTAGTGCGGCACGTGCACGGTGAACCCGACCACCTCGTGACCGTGCTGGGCCAGCCGGTACTCCAGCAGGTTCGACGCGCTGGCGGGCACCTGCACCTCGGCGATCCACGGGGTGTGGTCGGCGATCAGCTCGCGGTTGTTGGAATGCGCGGTCAACGTCACCGGCCGGGTGTGCGGAACCGCCATCGGGATGGTGCCCAACCCGATGGTCTGGCGCACGCCGAGGCGTTCGGCCAGCAGCCGCACCGCGGTGATGAACCGCTCCCACTTCAGGTCCGGCTCCATGCCGGCCAACAGCAGAAACGGGGTGCCCACGCTGTCGTGCAGCGCGTACAGGCTCAACTCCGGCTCCTCGTAGGCGGTGAAGTGGTCGGTCTTGAACGTCATCAGCGGGCGCCGCGACCGGTAGTCCAGCAGCTCATCGATGGCGAACGAGGCCACCAGCTCGGTGTCCAACGCGTCCTTGAGGTGGCCGGCGGCCAGCCGGATCGCGTGACCGGCGTCGGAGAAGCCCTGCAGCGCGTGGATCAGCACCGGGCCGCGGCCGTCCGGTGACGACAGCTGCGGCGACGGGAACTCCAGCTCGTACATCCCGCCCTGTTCCGGCTGGTAGCGGTGCCCGTGATCTGGGTGTTGGTCCTGCTCCATCGGTTTCGCCTCCTCGCCACGGTGTTGGGGTGCACCAGGTTCCATTGTCCCCCAGTGCAGGTGGGTGCCCGTCGGCACCCACACCTACCCGTTGCCAACGCGGCGGCCGGCAGGTTTATTGCCGCAGGTGAGCGGCCCGGCGCGGCTTAGCTGCGGAACCGGTTTAGCGCCCGCATCTTGTTCATCACATCCAGCGCGGCGGTCTTGTAGGCCTCGGAGAACGTCGGATAGTTGAACACCGCGTCGACCAGGTATTCCACCGAGCCGCCGCAGCCCATCACCGCCTGCCCGATGTGCACCATCTCGGTGGCGCTGGTGCCGAAGATGTGCACGCCCAGCAGCTTGAGGTCCTCGGTGGACACCAGCAGTTTGAGCATGCCGTAGGAGTCGCCGGCGATCTGGCCGCGGGCCAGCTCGCGGTAGCGGGCCACCCCCACCTCGTAGGGGATCGCGTCCTTGGTCAGCTCGACCTCGGTGGCCCCGACATAGGACACCTCCGGAATCGAGTAGATGCCGATCGGCTGCAGCTCGGTCATCCCGTCGGTCGGCTCGCCGAACGCGTGGTAGGCGGCCAGCCGGCCCTGCTCCATGGAGGTCGCGGCCAGCGCCGGGAAACCGATCACGTCGCCGACGGCGTAGATGTGGTCGACCTTGGTCTGGAACTGGTCGTCGACGAAGATCCGGCCGCGGTGATCGGTTTCCAGGCCGGCGTTGGGCAGATCCAGGTGGTCGGTTTGGCCCTGCCGGCCCGCCGAGTACATCACCGTCTCGGCCGGGATCTGTTTGCCGCTGGCCAACGTGGTGACGGTGCCCGCCGAGCCGACGTCGACGGCGGTCACCTCCTCGCCGAACCGGAACGTCACCGCCAAATCCCGCAGGTGGAACCGCAGCGACTCGACGATCTCGGGGTCGCAGAAGTCCAGCATGGTGTCGCGTTTTTCCACCACGGTCACCTTGGTGCCCAGCGCGGCGAACATCGAGGCGTATTCGATGCCGATCACCCCGGCGCCGACCACCACCATCGAGGCCGGGATCGACTTGAGGTCCAAGATGCCGTCGGAGTCCAGCACCCGTTCCTCGTCGAACTCCACCCCGGCCGGGCGGGCCGGCCGGGTGCCGGTGGCGATCACGATGTAGTCGCCGGTCAGGGTGGTTTTGTCGCTGCTGCCGTGCTCCTCGACCAGGATGGTGTGCGGGTCGACGAAACGGCCGTGGCCCAGGACCAGGTCGATGCGGTTGCGCATCAGCTGGTTGCGCACCACGTCGATCTCTTTGGTGATCACGTGCTGGGTGCGGGCCAGCAGGTCGGCCGGGGTGATGCGGTCCTTGACCCGATAGCTGGCGCCGTAGAGTTCGCGCTGGCTCATCCCGGTGAGGTAGAGCACCGCCTCCCGCAACGTTTTCGACGGGATCGTGCCGGTGTTGACGCACACCCCACCGACCATCCGGCCGCGTTCGACCACCGCGACCGACTTGCCCAGCTTGGCCGAGGCGATCGCCGCCTTCTGCCCGCCCGGCCCCGAACCGATAACGACGACGTCGTACTCCCGCATCGAACCCATGAGATAGACATCTACGCCCATTCGTCAAATTGCGCACCTTGCCACGGCAGGGCCGTGATCCCCAGTTGCGAGTTCGTCCCCAACTTGGCGATTTGGGGCCTCAGCGGCGGGTGCGATGACGGTGCCGGTTGCCAGCGTTGCCGCCATGAAGACATATCGGCCCGATTTCGAACTGCACCGCCCCGGCGCGCTGATCGCGGCGCTGCGGCGATCCTGGGCTTTGTACCGGAAAAATCCCTGGTCCTGGTCTCCGTGGAGAGCGGCGCGCTGGGGTCGGTGATGCGCCTCAACCTGGCCGACCGGCTCGCCGAACGAATGCCGCAGCTGGCGCAGGTCGCGCCGCGGCCCGCCCCGAGGCCCGCGATCGCGGTGATCGTCGATGCGAAGGGCGCGGGCTGTCCGGTGTGCAACGCCGACTTCCGGGTGGTGTGCGCGGCGTTGACCGAGGCGCTGGCCCAGCACGACATCGTGCTGTGGGCCGCGCACGTGGTGGACCGGGTGGACGCCGGCG
>PPEA01000367.1 GCA_002967005.1 Mycobacterium talmoniae | reverse complement strand
CCGCTGGCCGGGGTGTCGTTGGAGGCCGCGCTGCGCTGCCAGCCGACGCACCGGATGGCCGGCATGCTGGACACCGCGCTGCAGTCGGGACTGCGACCGGACAAGATCCGGCAACTGGCCGGCACCGGGTACCGGTTGGCGAATCGGCTGGGGGTGCGGCTGCCGCCGCGGCAGGGCTACCGGCGCCGCGTCGTGTAGCGGGCGTTAGATCTTTTCGACCTTGACCGCGTGCGCCATCTCGTGGGGCAGGTCCACGTCGGCGTGCCCGGGCATCAGGATCGTCACACCACCGGCCGGGTTCGTCTGCACGGTCACCCGGGCATTGGGCACCACCCCGGCGTCCTTAAGCCGGCTGATCAAATCGACGTCGCCTTGCACGTGTTCGGTGAGTTGACGCACCACCACCGCCACCGGTGACCCGGCCGGCAGCTCGGTCAACCGCACCAGGTTGGCGTCCCCGGCGCCGAACTCCGGGCCGACCCCCAGATCCAGCAGGCCCGGGATCGGGTTGCCGAACGGTGAGGTCGTCGGGTTGTTGAGCACCTTGACCAGCCGGCGCTCGACGTCCTCGCTCATCACGTGTTCCCAGCGGCACGCCTCGGCGTGGACTTCCTCCCACGGCAACCCGATGACGTCCACCAGCAGCCGCTCGGCCAACCGGTGCTTGCGCATCACGGCGATCGCCAGGGTGCGGCCCTTGTCGGTGAGCTCCAGGTGCCGGTCACCGGCCACCCGCAGCAGCCCGTCGCGCTCCATCCGGGACACGGTCTGGCTGACGGTGGGCCCGCTCTGCTCAAGCCGCTCCGCAATCCGGGCACGCAGCGGCGTCACGCCCTCTTCCTCGAGGTCGTAGATCGTCCGCAGGTACATCTCGGTGGTATCAACCAGCTCGTTCATTCCGCATCCTCCGTTGCCGCCGAGTCTACTTGCCCAGCTGCGCGGATGGTCATCTAACACTCCTGGTGACAGCAGTGTGCCCGCCGCGGGGGACGCGGCGGGCACACTGCTAGAGGTCGATCAGCTGGCGTAGGAGCGGAGCCGGTCCGCGCGTTCGCCGTGACGCAGTTTGGCCATCACCTCACGCTCGATCTGGCGGACCCGCTCGCGGGACAGGCCGAACAGCTTGCCGATCTGGTCCAGCGTCCGGGGCTGACCGTCGTCCAGCCCGAACCGCAGCCGGATCACCTGATGCTCGCGTTCGTCGAGGGTGGCCAGCACACTGCGGATGTCGGTGTGCAGCAGCTCGGCGATCACCGCGTTCTCGGCGGACATCGCCTCGGCGTCCTCGATGAAGTCGCCCAGCGGGGCCTCCTCGTCGGACCCGACCGGCATGTCCAGGCTCACCGGGTCACGGCTGTGTTCGAGCAGGTCGGCGATCTTCTCCGCCGGGATCCCCGACTCGGCGGCCAGCTCCTCGTCGGTGGCTTCGCGGCCCAGCTGCTGGTGCATCTCCCGCTTGATCCGGGCCAGCTTGTTGACCTGCTCCACCAGGTGCACCGGCAGCCGGATGGTGCGGCTCTGGTCGGCCATACCGCGGGTGATGGCTTGCCGGATCCACCAGGTGGCATAGGTGGAGAACTTGAATCCCTTGGCGTAGTCAAACTTCTCCATCGCCCGGATCAGACCCAGGTTGCCTTCCTGGATCAGGTCCAGCAGCGGCATGCCGCGGCCCGTGTAACGCTTGGCCAACGACACCACCAGCCGCAGGTTGGCTTCCAGCAGGTGCTGGCGGGCCGCCTGGCCGTCGCGCACTACCGTCTGCAGGTCGCGTTTGCGGTTCTCGCCGAGGCGCTTGCGGGTTTCCAGCAGATGCTGGGCATACAGCCCGGCCTCGATCCGCTTGGCGAGCTCAACCTCGTCGGCGGCGGTCAGCAGCGCCGTCTTGCCGATGCCGTTGAGATACACGCGCACCAGATCGGCGGCGGGGCTGGAAGCATCTAGATCGCTGTCAACCCGGCTTGTGGTGGCATTTGCCATGGCGACCTCCTGATCGGCTTGAACTGTCATCGGGTTTAACGCCCAACCCGAGGGAAGAGTTCCCGCCGGAGCGCCGTCTCACACCGTTTGACGTGCGGAAATAGGCCGATGACCTGAGAATGTGTTAAGAACCGCCCGCGCTGGCCGCGCAGCTACGAACCGTCGCCGTCGGCGGCCGCGGCGTCGGGTTGCGGCGGGTGCGGCCGGG
>PPEA01000366.1 GCA_002967005.1 Mycobacterium talmoniae | reverse complement strand
GGGTGCGTCGCCGCGCGTCGTCGAATCGCCGCGGCTCGTCGGCGCTGCGGGGCGGCCGGTCGTTGGCGATCAGCACCGCAATCCAGGGCAGCGGGATCGAGGCGACCACGATCAGCAGCGAGATCAGCCCGTTGTGCCAGGCGCCGTAGGCCAGCGCCGCCAGGATCAGCGCCGGAATCCGGAACGCCATCAAGGTCAAGTATTTGCGTACCCGCGCGCGATGCTGCACCTCATAGGAAGGCGCCGCCGCGGTGATGAGCACCGGCCGACCGTCGTCGTCGAAACCCAGCTCGGAGCCGTGCTTCATAACCTCCACTGTCCCACACCCGGGCGCGGCGGGGGCAAGCCGGTTTCCGGAGGTGCCGATTTCCGGGCAGAATATGCGGTATGCAGACCCAGACGATCGAGCGCACCGACACCGACGAACGCGTCGACGACGGGACCGACAGCGATACCCCGAAGTACTTCCACTACGTCAAGAAGGACAAGATCGCCGAGAGCGCGGTGATGGGCAGCCACGTGGTGGCGCTGTGCGGCGAGGTGTTTCCGGTGACCCGCTCACCCAAACCGGGTTCCCCGGTCTGCCCGGACTGCAAACGGATCTACGAGACGCTCAAGAAGGGCTGACCTCGTCGGCCCGGTCCCCGCGCGGGCGGGGCTTCCACACCCGCGCCAGCACCCAGTTGCGCAGCCGGTGCGCGTGGGTGACCGGCGCCGGCCACTCCTCTTGAATGGCGGCGTTCAGTTCGGCGCCCAGCATGATCGCGAAGCCGAGGAAAAACGCGAACAGCAGGAACGCGATCGGCGTCGCCAGCGCACCGTAGGTGTACCCGGTGCTGGTGATGTAGCGCAGATACACCCGCAGGCCCAGGGTGGCGACCACAAACACCGTGGTGGCCAGCAGGGCGCCGACGACCAGCCGATGCGACGGCAGCGGTTTGGGCAGCGACGCCCGGTACAGCAGCGTCACCGCCACCAGCAGCCCGGCCACCAACGCCGGGTAGTAGGTGAAGTGCAGCAGGTCCGCCCACCGCTCCGGAATGTGCTCGACCACCGCGCGCGGCCCCAGCGCGACGAACGGCGCGCCGGCGATCGCGACGATCAGCATCGCCACGTAGAGCCCCAGCGCGAAGAACCGTTGCCGCACCGGATGCCGCAGCGGGGTCTGATCGTGCGCCTCGACCACCGAGTCGACGAACGCCGAGATCGCCGACGAGCCCGCCCACAGCGAGATCACGAACCCCAGCGACACCACCTCGCCGCGGGCGTTGGCGACGATGTCGCGGACCGTGGGTTCGATGATCTCGGTGACCACGTTCTTGGAGAAGAAACTGCTCGCCATCGTGATCAGCCGGTCCTGGATGGTGGGCAACGTGTCCGGGCCGAACAGCGGCGCGATATAGGACAGGCTGCCCAGCATCCCCAGCAGCAGCGGCGGCAACGACAGCACCGACCAGAAACCCGCCTGGGCCGACTCGGAAAAGATGGAATCGTCCCAACTCTTCGACAACGTGCGTCGCGTGATGTGGAGCAGGTGATGGCGGGAGGGTTTCGGAATCTGGCCAGTCATGACCCGTCCAGCATTCCTGACGAGTGCCGTCACTGCCCAGTTCGGCAGGTGGGCGTGTCCTGGGCGCTCGTTAGGAGTCGATCGGCTCGGCGCTGACGTGCAGCACGGCGGCCAGCTCGATCAGCTTCGCCTCATGCTCGTTGGCGTGGTGCTGGCAGAACAGCAGTTCGGCTCCGGAGGGCAGCGTGGCGCGGACTCGTGCGGCGGCACCGCACCGATCACACCGATCAGCCCTGGTGAGTTCGGGACTGGTCAGAGTCGCGTTCATGGCTCCTCCGTTTCTCGCGTATCTCTCAAGTGTGTCAGACGTTTGGGCGTTCGGCGTTGTTCCCCGGCACCGCTGTGTCGTGTCTCACGCTCGCGGGACGCCCAGCTCAGGCAGGCTGGTGGGGTGAGTTCCCCGCCGAGGCCCCCGGTGCTGGTGCACCTGTGCGCCGCCGCGGAGTGGGCGGGCGCGCAGCGGCACGGCCAGCTGCGGCCGGCCTCGCTGGACAGCCACGGCTTCGTGCACCTGTCCACCCCCGAGCAGGTGCATCTGCCCGCCAACCGGCTCTACGCGGGCCGCACCGACCTGGTGCTGCTGCGCCTCGACCCGGCTCGCCTGGGCGCGCCGGTGCGCTGGGAGCCCGGGGTGCCGGAGGATCCGGCGGCGATGCTGTTCCCGCACCTGTACGGCCCGCTGCCGGCCGACGCCGTCATCGACGTGGTCGACTACCGGCCGGGACCCGACGGCACCTTCCCGCGGTTCGGCGCCGGAGGCTAGTCCAGGTAGTCGCGCAGCACCTGGGAGCGGCTCGGGTGACGCAGCTTGGACATCGTCTTGGACTCGATCTGGCGGATGCGTTCCCGGGTGACCCCGTACACCTGCCCGATCTCGTCGAGGGTGCGGGGCTGGCCGTCGGTCAGGCCGAACCGCAGCCGCACCACGCCGGCTTCCCGCTCGGACAGCGTCTCCAGCACCGACTGCAGCTGATCCTGCAGCAGGGTGAAGCTCACCGCGTCGACGGCCACCACGGCCTCGGAGTCCTCGATGAAATCCCCGAGCTGGGAATCGCCTTCGTCGCCGATGGTCTGGTCCAGCGAGATCGGTTCCCGGGCGTACTGCTGGATCTCCAGCACCTTCTCCGGGGTGATGTCCATTTCCTTGGCCAGCTCTTCGGGCGTGGGCTCGCGGCCCAGATCCTGCAGCAGCTCGCGCTGAATGCGGCCCAGCTTGTTGATCACCTCGACCATGTGCACCGGGATGCGGATGGTGCGGGCCTGGTCGGCCATGGCGCGGGTGATGGCCTGGCGGATCCACCAGGTGGCGTAGGTGGAGAACTTGTAGCCCTTGGTGTAGTCGAACTTTTCCACCGCGCGGATCAGGCCGAGGTTGCCCTCCTGGATCAGGTCCAAAAACGCCATGCCGCGGCCGGTGTAGCGCTTGGCCAGCGACACCACCAGCCGCAGGTTCGCCTCCAGCAGATGGTTCTTGGCGCGGTCCCCGTCCCGGCAGATCCAGGCCATGTCGCGGCGGTAGGCGACC
Source organism: Mycobacterium talmoniae (assembly GCA_002967005.1). GTDB lineage: Bacteria > Actinomycetota > Actinomycetes > Mycobacteriales > Mycobacteriaceae > Mycobacterium > Mycobacterium talmoniae. Next base: position 324 of record PPEA01000366.1, on the reverse strand, counting down.
GCCAGCTTCTCGCCCTTCTCGGCGTGCTCGGCCATCTTCTGGGTGGCATACAGGCCGGCTTCGATGCGCTTGGCCAGCTCGACTTCTTCCTCGGCGTTGAGCAGTGCCACCTTGCCGATCTGCTTGAGGTAGGCGCGCACCGAGTCCGCCGAGGCGGTGAGTTCGGCGTCCTTGCGGGCCTGCCGCAGCGCCTCGGATTCCTCTTCGTCCCAGACGAAATCGCCGGACGCCTTGTCCTTTTCGGAGGGCTCTTCGATCTCGTCGTCCTCGTCGGCGGCGGTGCCGGCCGGGGCGGCGGCGGGCTCGGCGGCCTCGACCACCCTG
>PPEA01000365.1 GCA_002967005.1 Mycobacterium talmoniae | reverse complement strand
TCGCCGACGAGTTGGTTCGCGGCGCTGGAGCGCTTCGGCGGGCTGCCGTCGCTGCCGCAGTGAGTCCTCAGCAGGCCCCGGTGTGGATCTTCGACAGCAGCGCGGAATCGGCCGGCTCGGTGGCGTCGGGGCGCAGCCCGGCCAGCACCGCGTCGATGTCGTCGCTGTGGGCCAGCGTGGTGAAGTCGGTGCCCAACGCCAGGTCGACGGAATCGTCGGTGCGGTCGTCGCGGAACAACTCGGTGCACGGCGCCACCAACCAGACCGCGGCGGCACCGGCCTGACCGGCCGCGCCGAAACGAATCTGGCCCTGGCAGTCCAGTCGGGTGCTGGCATAGATCGGGTCGTTGGCGGCGGTGGGCTGCGCGAAGCCCAGATCCCGCAACGCGCCGGCCGTCTCGGCGGCTTGGCCGGCGCGGCCGCTGGCGTTGAGCACCCGAATTTTGGTCTCGGCCAGCTTGGCCGGGGAGACATTCGTCATATCGGTGCGGGACACCAGCTTGCCCAGCGTGGGCTGATCGGGCCCGGCCGGCGCCGGGGGCGGATTGCACACCGCGGCCTCGTGCACCTCGGGTGGGCGGGTCACCGCAATGGTCCACACCACGCCGGTCGCGACCGCCAACGCCACCAGCAGGTAGATGGCGGGCCGGGGGTTACGCCGCCGAAATGGCCGACCGTGTTTGTCGAACGCGGTGCCTTCGGTGATTTGTGTGACCACAAACGCACTCTAGAGGCACCGGCGCGAGGCGGGTGCAGACCGCTCACCACGGCCGACTACGTAATGTGACGTAAATCACACTTAAACTGGGCCCGATCCGGGCACGAATCATTTGGTGGATGCGTTCGACGCTGGTACAAAGCTTTGCTTGCAGGGTGACGACGGGGAGCGAGGGGAGAAGCCAATGGCTACCGACTATGACGCCCCAAGGCGTAGTGAAACCGACGATGTTTCGGAGGACTCGCTCGAGGAACTCAAAGCGCGACGGAATGAAGCGCAGTCTGCCGTCGTCGACGTCGACGAATCCGAATCCGCCGAGTCCTTCGAACTGCCGGGCGCGGATCTATCCGGCGAAGAGCTGTCGGTGCGGGTGGTGCCCAAGCAGGCCGACGAGTTCACCTGTTCGTGTTGCTTCCTGGTACAACACCGCAGCCGGCTGGCCAGCGAGAAGAACGGCGTGATGATCTGCACCGACTGCGCGGCCTAAGGGCCCCGTGGTCGGCTGCACTCAGCTCCTGAGCGCTGAGAGCACGCGCTCCGGGTGGCGGCAGCTCACCAACCAGTACGGCGTCGGGTCGTCGGGGTCGTTGAGGACCAGTAACACCATGGGTCCGACCCAGCGCGGTGCAGCACGTACGCGGCGGGATCCAGCTGGCGCCCCAAGGCCGCCGACTTCGCGGACTTCGGGACCTCGGCGGAGCGGGCGATGACGCCGACCGGCAGGTGCGCGTCGCCGGCCCACAGCTCGATATCGTCGCCGTCGGCGGTGACCCGGACCTCGATGCGGCCCAGCCACAGCAGCGTCACGGCGGCGACCGGGAACAGCACCGCGAACGGCACCCAGTCGGGTAGGCCGCGCACCGCGAGGTTGACTTCGTACGCGAGCAACGCCGCCGGCACGAAACCCAGTGGCCACCACCACCAGGGCACCCGCAGCCGTTCGCGGTACCGCACATTCCGCGAGGCCGGTGAGATTAGGTGCGAACCCGACACGCGGCCAAGGGTAGTCTGTGGCCTCGTGTCGACCAGTCTGGCGGTGGTTCGCCTGGATCCCGATCTGCCGCTGCCGCGGCGCGCCCACGACGGTGACGCCGGCGTCGACCTGTACAGCGCGCAAGACGTCGAACTGGCACCCGGGCAGCGTGCCCTGGTGCCGACCGGGATCGCGGTCGCCATCCCGTTGGGCATGGTCGGGCTGGTGCATCCACGCTCGGGTTTGGCTGCGCGGGTAGGGCTTTCGATCGTCAACAGCCCGGGAACCATCGACGCCGGATACCGCGGCGAGATCAAGGTCGCGCTGATCAACCTCGACCCGGGCACCCCGATCGTGGTGCATCGCGGTGACCGGATCGCCCAGCTGCTGGTGCAGCGGGTCGAGCTGCCCGAGCTGGTCGAGGTGACGTCCTTCGACGAGGCCGGGCTGGCCGACACCTCGCGGGGCGACGGCGGTCATGGTTCCTCCGGCGGACATGCAAGTTTGTGAGGAGCGACGGCTGATGGCATTTGGTAAACGCAAAGACGACAACGACGACGGTGCGCCGGATGCCGGCGAGGTGGCCGCCGCCACCGGCGAGGAGCCGGCCGAGGACCTCGTCGGCCCGTTCGACATCGAGGATTTCGACGACCCCAGCGCCGCCGAGTTCGCCCGGCTGGACCTGGGCTCGGTGCTCATCCCGATGCCGCAGGACGGCCAGGTGCAAGTCGAGCTGACCGAGACCGGGGTGCCCAGCGCGGTCTGGATGATGACCGCCAACGGGCGGTACACCATCGCCGCCTACGCCGCCCCGAAATCCGCGGGCCTGTGGCGCGAGGTGGCCGGTGAACTCGCCGATTCGCTGCGCCAAGACGGGGCCAAGGTCAGCATCACCGACGGCCCGTGGGGCCGCGAGGTCACCGGCACCGCGGCCGGCGTGGTCCGCTTTATCGGCGTCGACGGCTACCGCTGGATGATCCGCTGCGTGGTCAACGGCCCTGCCGAGACGATCGACGCGCTGACCGACGACGCGCGAAACGCGCTGGCCGACACCGTCGTTCGTCGCGGTGACACCCCGCTTCCGGTGCGCACTCCGCTGCCGGTGCAGCTGCCCGAGCCGATGGCCGACCAACTGCGGCAGGCCGCGGCCCAGCAGGCCGCCGACCAGCAGCAGCAGGGCCCACCCGAGCCGGCGGCGCGACGCAGCGCGCAGGGCTCGGCGATGCAGCAGCTGCGCACCATCACCGGCGGCTAGCCGTCGCCTGGGCGAGCGCGGCCAGGCAGGCGGCGCCCAGCGCCGCCGGGTCGGCGCCGATCTGATCCAGCGTCACGGTGTGCGAGCGCCGCGTGCGG
>PPEA01000364.1 GCA_002967005.1 Mycobacterium talmoniae | reverse complement strand
CGCCACCGTGCGCTCCGGATGCCGCAGCGCCCAGGCGGTGGCCACCGCGGCCCCGATCGACACCCCGCCGACCGCGATCGGTCCGCGTTCGGCGGCGCGATCCAACGCGGTCAGATACCCCTCGATCAGGTGTCCCGGTTGCGGTGGCGGCGCCACCAGCACCGCCCCGACCTGGCGCAGCGGGCCGCAAAACGCCCGGTAGACGTAGTCGTCGTCGGATCCGGTCCCGGGCAAAAGGACGCTGTTGACACCGCGCAAATCGACGAGCATTCCACGATCGTGCCTGGTGGTCGGCGGCGTCGCGCACCCACCCCGTGGGCCGCGTGGCATAAGCGAACCAACAGGTCTACGGTGGCGTAGGCACACAACGGAGTGGCTTCCATCGGTGGGTTTTCCACCCATGGAAACGCTGAAGTATCAGGAGAGGCCATGGCTACGGCCGAAGGTTATCTGCGACGACTCACGCGGCGGTTGACGGAGGACCCCGAACTGCGCGACGTCGAGCAGCTGTCCGACGAAGCAGTCAACACCGGCGCGCAACGTGCGATTGACTGCCAGCGCGGGCAGGAGGTCACGATGGTGGGCACGCTGCGCAGCGTGGAAGCCAACGGCAAGGGGTGCGCCGGCGGGGTCCGCGCCGAATTGTTCGACGGCACCGACACGGTCACCTTGGTGTGGCTGGGTCAACGCCGGATACCGGGCATCGACTCCGGCCGTACCCTGCGGGTACGCGGCCGGATGGGCAAGCTTGAGAATGGCAGCAAGGCGATTTACAACCCGCACTACGAAATTCAGCAGTGAACGATCCCAGTGACCGGCCCGGCCAGCGTCGAGGCCGCTAGCACGTCGTGACCGATAACCGCACCGGAACCGAGCGCCTGCTGGCGCAGCTGGGCGGCGTGAGTGGCCTGATCTACTCCTCGCTGCCCGTCCTGGTCTTCGTGCCCATCTCCAGCACATTGGGCTTGCGCCCCGCGATCGCGGCCGCCCTGACGGTGGCCGCCCTGATCCTGGTGTGGCGGCTGATCCGCCGTGAATCCACCCAACCGGCCGTCTCCGGCTTCTTCGGGGTGGCGATCTGCGCGCTGATCGCCTACCTGCTGGGGGAGTCCAAGGGCTACTTCCTGCTCGGCATCTGGACGTCGCTGCTGTGGGCGGCGGCCTTCGCGGCATCGGTGCTGATCCGCCGCCCGGCGGTCGGCTACCTGTGGAGCTGGGCCAGCGGCCAGGACCGCGGCTGGCGCGATGTCCGTCGCGCCGTGTACATCTTCGACCTCGCCACCGTGGCCTGGGTGGTGGTGTTCGCGTCCCGGTTCGTGGTGCAGCGCGTGCTCTATGACGCCG
>PPEA01000363.1 GCA_002967005.1 Mycobacterium talmoniae | reverse complement strand
GCCACCCGCGCTCCGGTGGCCGCCTCGAGATCGGTGACCCGGTGTCCGACCCACTCCTCGTGCAGCAGCACTCCACCACGGCGACGGTGCCGGTGGGGTCGCGCCATTTGGTGGTCTCGGTCTCGCGGGTCAGCGCATTGAGCAGCCGGTCGGTGGTCCACGGCACGGTCGCCACGGTCGGGATGCCCAGCCGCTCGTAGACGGCGGCGCGTTTGGCGTCGTAGATGCGGGCCACCACGCGCTCCACCCCGAAGGTTTCGCGGGCCAGCCGAGCCGAGATGATGTTGGAGTTATCCCCGGACGACACCGCGGCGAACGCGCCGGCATCCTCGATCCCGGCCCGCAGCAGCACGTCCCGGTCGAAGCCCATGCCCTGCACCCGGTCGCCGCTGAATTCCGGGCTGAGCCGGTTAAATGCCGTGCTGTCGCGGTCGATGATCGCGACGTCGTGGCCGATCCGCGACAGGCCGTCGGCCAGCGAAGCGCCCACCCGGCCGCACCCCATCACAACTACCCGCACCTGACGTCCTTTCGGCTGCATCCTGGTCGGCGAACATGTCGGTATCTCCGAACGCTACCGCCACCGGCTGGTGGGCTTACTCTTGGCTCTCGTGTCCAAACTTTCCACCGCCGCGCGTCGGCTGGTTTTAGGCCGGCCGTTTCGCAGTGACCGGCTGCACCACACGCTGCTGCCCAAGCGCATCGCCCTGCCGGTGTTCGCCTCGGACGCGCTGTCGTCGGTGGCCTACGGCCCGGAAGAGGTCTTCCTGGTGCTGTCGGTGGCCGGCATCGCCGCCTACCGGATGACGCCGTGGGTGGGTCTGGCGGTCGCGGTCGTGTTGATCACGGTGGTGGCCAGCTATCGGCAGAACGTGCACGCCTACCCGTCCGGCGGCGGGGACTACGAGGTGGTGACCACCAACCTGGGCCACACCGCCGGCCTGACCGTGGCCAGCGCGCTGATGGTGGACTACGTGTTGACCGTGGCGGTGTCGATCTCCTCCGGGATCGCCAACATCGGCTCGGCGGTGCCCTACATCGCCGAGCACAAGGTCGTGTTCGCCGTCGGCACCGTGATCGTGATCGCCGCGGCCAACCTGCGCGGGATCCGCGAGTCGGGCACCGCATTTGCCGTTCCGACCTACGCGTTCATGATCTGCATGTACCTCATGCTGGGCTGGGGCTTCTTTCAGATCTACGTGCTGGGGCACCCGTTGCACGCCGACTCGGCGGCCTTCAAGATCCATTCCGCGCACGGCGAGGTGCTCGGCTTCGCGCTGGTGTTCCTGGTGGCCCGGTCGTTCTCCTCGGGATGCGCGGCGCTGACCGGGGTGGAGGCGATCAGCAACGGGGTGCCGGCGTTTCGCAAACCGAAATCGAAAAACGCGGCCACGACGTTGTTGATGCTCGGCGTGATCGCGGTGACGCTGCTGCTGGGCATCATCATGCTGGCCCAAAAGACCGGGGTGAAAATCGCCAACCGGCCCGCGGAGCAGCTGATCGGCGCGCCGGCGGACTATCAACAGAAAACGGTGCTCGCGCAGCTCGCGGACACGGTGTTTCGGGGTTTTCCACCAGGGCTATGGATCATCGCCGGGGTCACCGCGCTGATCCTGGCGCTGGCCGCCAACACCGCGTTCAACGGGTTCCCGGTGCTCGGATCGATTTTGGCCCAGGATTCCTACCTGCCGCGCCAACTGCACACCCGCGGCGACCGGCTGGCGTTCTCCAACGGGATTCTGTTTTTGGCGGCGGTGGCGATCGCGTTCATCGTGGCCTTCGGCGCCGAGGTCACCGCGCTTATCCAGCTCTACATCGTCGGCGTGTTCGTGTCGTTCACGATGAGCCAGATCGGCATGGTCCGACACTGGAACCGGTTGCTGCGCACCGAGACCAACCCGGCCGCCCGCCGCACCATGATGCGCTCCCGGGTGGTCAACACCATCGGGTTCGTCATGACCGGCACGGTGCTGATCGTCGTGGTGATCACCAAGTTCGTGGCCGGGGCGTGGATCGCCATCGTGGCCATGTCCACGTTGTTCGTGCTGATGAAGTTGATCCGCAAGCATTACCAGGCGGTGAGCCGGGAGCTCGACGACCAGGCCGTCGACGAGGAAGACCAGGCCGTGCTTCCCAGCCGCAACCATGCCCTGGTGCTGGTGTCCAAGCTGCACCTGCCGACCCAGCGGGCGCTGGCCTACGCGCGCGCCACCCGCCCCGACGTCTTAGAAGCCGTCACCGTCAGCGTCGACCAGCCGCTGCCGCTGCCGGAGCGCGCCACCCTGCCCTGGAGTGCCCGCGTCGACGGGATCTTGGGGCGCTGCGGGTTCCCGTCGCCGGGGTGCTGGCGGTGTTATCGGTGCTGGCGGCGTTGGCGGGATCGCTGTGGGTGTGGCGGTCCCGGGAGCCGTCACCGGGCCTGCCGGTGATGTATCAGCCGCCCGACGGGTTGGGCCCGGTGCAGACCGTGTACATCGTCAAAGAAGGGGTCGGCGACCACGCCCTGGTCGCCACCCTGCTGCATCTGGCCGAGCGGGGGCTGGTGCGGCTGGACCGCACCGATTCGACGCGGTGGACCGTCACCGGGATCGGCACCCCCGAGCAGTGGGCGGCCATCGACCCGGTGACCCGTGAGGCCGCCAAGGAACTCGGCGTCACCACCGCCGACACCGAGTTCGTCGTCGGCGGCGGTACCGGCGAGACGCTGACGAAGGCCAGCGACAGCCTGAGGTCCGCCAGCAAGTCCTGGTCGCGCACCGAGGGATTGAGCAATTATGCGGCGACGGAGTGGCTCGGCCGGGTGTTGGTCGTGGTGTGCCCCGTCCCGGCGCTGATCGGGTTTATCGTCGGCCCGACCATCTGGGGGCTGCCGTTCGCGTTGTTCACGATCGCTGGCCTCGGGTTGTGGGCCAAGGGCGTGGGCACCCGGCGGACCGCGGCGGGCCGGCAGCTGTGGTCGCGGGCCGGCGGCTTCGAGCGGCTGCTGGCGACACCGTCGAGCGAGGACCGGTTCGACTACGCCGCGCGCGAGGACCTGTTCATCGCCTACATCCCGTACGCGGCGGCGTTCGGGGTGGCCGATAAGTGGGCCGCCAAGTATCGGACCGCCACCGGGCAGGAGCCGCCCACCCCGACCTGGTATCCCGTTACCGCGTCCGACCGTTCGGCCGGGTGGTCCTCGCCCGGCGGGCTGGCCGCGTTCGGCGCCACCGTCGCGACGTCGATCGCCGCGTATAAGGCCGCGCAGCGCTCGTCGTCGAGCTCGGGCGGGTCGAGCTTTAGCAGCGGCGGCGGCAGGCTGGGGCGGTGGCGGGGGCAGCGGCGGCGGCTCCTGGTGAGCCGCGACCATCATCGACAGGAATGAGGTAGGGATATGACCGCGACCATCGTGCTGGTGATCGTCGTGCTGGGGTTGATCGCGCTGGTCGCGTTCGGGATCACCGCGTTCAACTCGCTGCGCCGGCTCGACGTGAAAGCCCAGGAAGCGCTCGGCGGCATCGACGTGCAGCTGACCCGGCGCGCCGATCTGGTGCCCAACCTGGTCAACTCGGTCAAAGGCTATGCCGCGCACGAAAAGTCGGTGTTCGAAGACGTCACCGCCGCCCGCACCGGGGTGGCGCAGGCCGCCCAGTCCGGCACCGTGGAGGAGAAGGCGCAGGCCCAGGGCCGGCTGGATCGGGCGATCGGCGACGTGCTGGCGGTCGCCGAGAACTACCCCGACCTGAAGGCGTCGGCCAACTTTTTGCAACTGCAAGACCAGCTCGCCGACACCGAGAACCAGCTGGCGTTCGCCCGCCAGTACTACAACGACGCGACCGCCACCCTCAACCAGCGGGTCGTCACGATCCCGTGGATGTTTTTCGCCGGGCCGGCCGGGGTGGCCAAACGGCCGTTCTACCAGGCCCCCGAAGGCCAGCAAGCGCCGCCGCAGGTGCAGTTCTGAGCGGCGGGGTCCTTCGCGCTCGATCGCAAGCAGGGTGCGTGGCTATGGTTGTTCGAGGTCGAACGCTGCCCGGATCGCTTGGGACAGCAGCAGTTCCTGATCGGGCAGCAGGTAGCCGATGTGGCGGCCGATCGCATCGGTGGGGACCGTGGTGATGTTGTCACAGCTGATGACGGACGTCTGCTGAAGCCCATTCTGAGTGCCGACTGCGACTTCGGTGGAGAGGCCGCGGATCATGCCGGTGATGGGCGCAATCGTTACCCGGGCCAGGTGCGGTCGGACAAGTTCGCGGGTCAGGATCACCACGGGCCGCGTCTTGTCGAGATGTGCGAGATGAATGGGCCGCATCGATCGGCGTCAATCGATGTCGGCGGCCTGTTTTGCGGTGTGTGCGGCCAGCGCGTCGAGGTCGTGGTCGGGTTCGGTCGCGGCGAGGATGGCGGCATCGCGCGCGGCGATCTGGCGGCGCTGCTCGCGTTGGAGTGCACGCAGCACCACGGCGGCGCGGCTGGCTGCACGGTTTTCGCTGACTTCGCGATCGACAAAGGCGACGATCTCATCGGGTAGCCGGACAGCGATTTGCGTGGTCATACCAATACGGTACCAATATGGGATGCATTTGCCTCGACTGATGGTTCAGGCCAGCCAGGCGGCGGTGTTGGGGGGCAACTCGTCGTCGGGCAAGCGGGCCGCTGGCCAGGACCACCGCCCGCCGGGCAGCACCACCGGATCGGTGCCGGCGTTGAGTGCGCAGACCAACCGCCGGGCGGCGGAAGGTCAGTACGCCCGGCGGCGCGGGTAGCCACTCGATCCGATCGCCGTCGA
>PPEA01000362.1 GCA_002967005.1 Mycobacterium talmoniae | reverse complement strand
GGAGTAGCGAAAACCCGACGCCCGCTCGGCGTCCACCGCGAACGGTCCGCGGCCGCCGGCCAGCAGCTCGGCGGCCGCGGCGATCTCACCGACGGTGACCGACAGCTCCGGGACACCATCGGCCGGATGCGGCAGGGGTGTGGGTTCGGGTTCGGTGCGGTCGAGGTGCTCGCGGGTGGCTTCGCAGATGTCGGAACACATATCAGACGCGGGACCGCGAACTCAAGTCGGTCACCCCGACCGGAGGCAGGCCCGCGGCATGTTCGAGTACCTCGCAGAACGCCTGGACGTGGGTGTCCAGGTCGCCGGCGGTCGCCGTCCAGGATGCGCGCAGCTCCAGCTGGTGGCCGCGCGGCGGCCCGGCGATGTCGCCGTAGCGCACCGAGGTGGTGGCGGTGACGGTGCCGCCCAGCGCGGTGACGTGCTCGGTGCGGGATTCCAGCGCCTCGACCAGCCAACTCCAGGCCACCTCGGGCAACAGCGGATCCAGCGCCTCGTGCGAGTCCAGGTCGGCCTGAATGTAGGCGACCAGCCGCATGGTGCCGTCCCAGGCCTCCGAGCCGTCCGGGTCGTACAGCAAAATCAGCCGACCGAACGCGTCGCCCTCGGAGTACTCCGGGACCCCCCCGGCCTCGGTGGCCTCGGGGTGTTTGACCTCGGCGCCCAGCGCATAGCTATACGGTGCCAGACGCTGCGGCGGCCGGATCGGGCCCAACTCGATCTCCGAGCGCACCACCGCAGCGGTCATCGCCGCGACCGCCTCGCGAAATGGGGCCGGTTCGGCTGGGGTCATTGAGCGCCGCTCCTCCTCATCGCTGCGCACTTCTCGTCGCGGCGCTTGGCATCGTCGCGGCGCAGGTCACACCATCCCACGCTAGACCCCTGCACCGACCCGCCGCGACAGGCGCGCCGAATCCGCGTCGTGGCAGCATTGACCGTGATGAGTACCCGCCGTGAGCTGCCCGAGTCGCCGTATCTGACCACCATCGCCGGCCGCAAACCGCACCGGATGCCGGTCTGGTTCATGCGGCAGGCCGGCCGCTCGCTGCCCGAGTATCGGGCGCTGCGCGCCCAGCACAGCATGCTGGCGGCCTGCTTCGACGCCGAGCTGGTCGCCGAGATCACCCTGCAGCCGGTGCGCCGCCACGACGTGGACGCCGCGATCCTGTTCTCCGACATTGTGGTGCCGCTGCGCGACGCCGGGGTCGAGCTGGACATCGTGCCCGACGTGGGGCCGGTGATCGCCCACCCGGTGCGCACCGCCGCCGACGTCGCCGCGCTCAAACCGCTCGACCCGCAGGCCGTGCAGCCGGTGGCGGAGGCGGTGTCGCAGCTGGTGGCCGCGCTCGGCGCGGTGCCGCTGATCGGGTTCGCCGGGGCGCCGTTCACGCTGGCCTCCTACCTGGTCGAAGGCGGCCCCAGCCGCACCCACGCCCGCACCAAGGCGATGATGCTGGCCGAGCCGGACAGCTGGCACGCGTTGATGGAGAAGCTGACCGACCTGACCATCGCGTTCCTGCGGGTCCAGCTGGACGCCGGGGTGGACGCCATCCAGGTCTTCGACTCGTGGGCGGGCACGTTGTCGCTGGCCGACTACCGGGCCCACGTGCTGCCGCACAGCTCCCGGGTGTTCGCCGCGCTGGCCGACGCCGACGTGCCGATGACCCATTTCGGGGTCGGCACCGCCGAGCTGCTGGGGGCGATGTCGCAGGCCGTGCGGCCGGCGCGGGCGGGGATGGTCGGGGTCGACTGGC
>PPEA01000361.1 GCA_002967005.1 Mycobacterium talmoniae | reverse complement strand
GCCCCGGCCACGCCGGGCTGTCGCCGAGCTGCGGGCCCACCTGCCGCCGACGGTGGGCGGTGGCCGGCAACTACCTCGACGGGATCGGGGTGCCGGCCTGCGTGGCGGCCGCCGGGCGAGCGGTCGCGGAGCTGCTGGGTGCGGGCGTGGCACGATAGGGAGATGGCCCGCCTCGACTTTGACGCGTTGAATTCCACCCTCCGCTACCTGATGTTCTCGGTGTTTCAGGTGCGCCCGGGCGCGCTCGGCGACCAGCGCAACGGCGTCATCGACGAGACCAGCACCTTCCTCAAACAGCAGGAAGAACGCGGCGTGGTGGTGCGCGGCCTGTACGACGTCGCCGGGCTGCGCGCCGACGCCGACTTCATGATCTGGACGCACGCCGAGAAGGTGGAGGCGCTGCAGGCCACCTACGCCGACTTCCGGCGCACCACCACGCTGGGCCGGGCCAGCACGCCGGTGTGGAGCAGTGTGGCGCTGCACCGGCCCGCGGAGTTCAACAAGAGCCACGTCCCGGCGTTTATCGCCGGCGAGGAGCCCGGCGCCTACGTGTGCGTGTATCCGTTTGTGCGGTCCTACGAGTGGTATCTGCTGCCCGACGAGGAGCGGCGCCGGATGCTGGCCGAGCACGGCATGGCCGCCCGCGGCTACAAGGACGTCCGCGCCAACACCGTGCCCGCGTTCGCGCTGGGGGACTACGAGTGGATCCTGGCGTTCGAGGCCCCCGAACTGGACCGCATCGTGGATTTGATGCGGGACCTGCGGGCCACCGACGCGCGTCGGCACACCCGGGAGGAGACCCCGTTCTTCACCGGGCCACGGGTCGAGGTCGAGCGCCTGGTGCACGCGCTGCCCTAACCGTTGTCGTTGCATCGCGATAGGTAGCGATATATCGTTTAGGGATGACGCAACCCGCTCCCACCGATCCCACCCGCTTCGAAGAGATGTACCGCGACGAGCGGACCTCGCATGGCCTGCCCGCCGCCACCCCGTGGGACATCGGCGGGCCCCAACCGGTCGTCCAGCAGCTGGTGGCGCTGGGCGCCATCCGGGGCGAGGTGCTGGATCCGGGCACCGGTCCCGGCCACCACGCGATCTACTACGCGTCAAAGGGCTACGCGGCCACCGGCATCGACGCCTCGCCGGCCGGGCTGGAGCGGGCTCGGCAGAACGCGGCGAAGGCGGGGGTGTCGGTGAATTTCGAGTTGGCCGACGCGACCAAGCTGGAGGGACTGGAGAACCGCTTCGACACCGTCGTCGACTGCGCCTTCTACCACACGTTCAGCACCGACCGGGACTTGCAGCACTCCTACGCGCGCGCGTTGCACCGCGCCACCAAGCCCGGTGCGCGGCTGTACATGTTCGAGTTCGGGGCGCACAACGTCAACGGCTTCCGGATGCCGCGGTCGTTGTCCGAGGACGACTTTCGGGACGTGCTTCCCGGCGGGGGTTGGGACATCACCTATGTGGGGCCGACCACCTACCAGATCAACATGAGCGTGCAAACCCTGGAGATGATGGCCGCCCGCAACCCCGATGCGGCCGACCAGGTCGCCGAGGTGCTGGAGCGGTTCCGGGTCATCGAGCCGTGGCTGACCGACGGCCGGGCTTATGCGCCGTTCTGGGAAGTCCACGCCACCCGGGTGGACTGATCCTTTGATCTTTTCCCCTGTCGAGTGTGGGGTTGATCCACGGGTTTCGCGACGCGACGCGGATCAACCCCACACTCGACACCGAGGAGGGCCTAGGAGCGCTCAGGACTCGGACGGCACCAGCCGTAGGCAGATCGAGTTGATGCAGTACCGCTGGTCGGTGGGGGTCGGGTAGCCCTCGCCGGCGAAGACGTGCCCGAGGTGGCTGTGGCAGTTGGCGCACAGCACCTCGGTGCGGGTCATGCCCAGCGAATCGTCGGGGCGCAGCAGCACCGCCTCGGAGTGCGTCGGGTCGAAGAACGACGGCCAGCCGCAGTGCGATTCGAACTTCTCGGTGCTGCGGAACAGCTCCGCGCCGCAGGCCCGGCACTCATACACGCCCTCGGTCTTGGTGTCGGTGTACTCGCCGGTGAACGGGCGCTCGGTGCCGCCGCGGCGCAGCACGTCGAACTCCGCGGGGCTCAGCTTCTGCCGCCATTCGTCGTCGGTGAGGGCCACCTTCGGCTCGGGAGTGGTCATGTCTCCACGCTAACCGGCTCCGGCGCCCGCGTCAGCCACACCGGATCGATGCCGTCCTCGAGCCGGCCCTCGGCCTTGGCGTCCAGGTAGCGGAAGTACAGCACCACGAACACCACGATCGAAATCAGCGACCAGCCGTAGGTGATCCGCAGGTATTCCAGCGGGCGCCCGATGAACATCCAGTTGAACAGCAGCCAGCGGTCCAGGGCCATAAACCCGTACACCCCCAGCCAGGCCACCCAGTTGCGGATCACCGAATTGGGCAGCACCGCCGTCATCAGGAACGGGATCAGCACCATCGAGTAGTAGCCCTGGCCCAGCGACATCACCAGGAACGACGTCACCAGCAGCACCCCGGAGCTGGTCAGCATCCAAAACCGCGGATCGCGCACCCGGTAGTAGCGGTACAGCAGCCACAGGCTGGCCGCGGCCAATAGCGTGAACCCGATGCGCAGGAACAGGATCAGCCAGGTCGGCAGCCCGAAGAACACGCCGTTGCCCAGGATTGAGCTGTTGAAGTAGTCGCGGGTGCCCAGCATGTAGGGCAAGGTGCCGGTGATCCAGTCCATCGGGTCGGGCACCAGTGGCCAAGCCGCCGCGTTGAACACCAGCGGCACCCCGATCGCGGGGACCAACGCCCGCCACTGCCGGTTCAGCAGCGGCAACAACAGCAGCGGTGCCAGCACCGGTTTGACCACCAAACTCAGCCCGATCGCGACCCCCGCCCACCACTGGTGGCTTACCTTGCCGTCCAGCAGCCACCGGAAGAACAGCACCTCCAGCAGCAGGATGACGCCGTTGACGTTGGTGAACACCAGTGTGTTGGTGACACTTTCGGTGCAGAACATGGCCAGCAGCAGCGCCGGCGCGGCCACCGAGGTCAGCGTGTAGTCGAACAGCCGCAGCAGCAGGTAGGCGGCGAGGATGATGGCGATCGTGTTGACCAGGATGAACAGGTAGCGCGACTCCGCGAACGGCAGATAGCCGAACGGCGCCATCAGCAGCGTGCCGCCGGGCGGGTACAGGTAGTGCGGGTCAACGTAGTTGAAGTGCTCGTTGTAGATGTCCAACCCGTGCCGGAAGTTCGACACCGCCCGGTAGACCGGTTTGAAGTCGTCGGTGATGTTGCCGTTGGTGGTCAACACCACGCTGCGGTGGATGATCGAGAGGATCGCCACCGGCCACAGGATCGACCGCAGCACCGTCGCGGTGCTGGGTGCGCTGGTGCGGGGACGGAACGCGGCGAGCAGGCCGGTACGGATCGAATCAGCAGCCGTCACCAGCGCACCCTATACCGGGCGTGGCGTGAACCTCAGGCGGGGCAGTACGTGTCGGTGTCGGGCAGTTTGCCGCTGTCCAGGTAGCCGATCACCGGCGGCACCGCGCAGGACGAATAGATGCTGGCGCCGTGGCCGATGCCCTGCCACATCACCCGCTTGCTGGCCGAGCCGGCGTTGATGATGGTGGCGGCGGTGGCCGCGACGCCCTCCTCACCGATGATCGGGTCGTGTTGCACCCCGAGCAGCAACGCGCTGATCTTGAGGTTCTTCGGGGGTTGCGGCGCCGAGCTGCTGGGCCAGTTCAGGCATTTCACCAGGTTCAGCGCGCCGACGGTGCCGAACTGCGGGTACAGCTTGCCCCAGGCGACCACCAGTTCCCGGACCCGGTCGGGGGTGGGCCGGTTCAGCGCGTCGCTGCAGGTGTTGATGAACTGGCCGTCGGTGTTGCGGCTGGCTTGGGCCTGGTTGATCAGGCTGGTCAGCAGGTTGGTGTCACCGGATCGCGCCGATGCCAGCGCATTGGCCAAGGCCTGGGTGGTGCCGACCCCGTCGCCGCTGGGGAACCCCAACGCGGTGACGATGGCGTCGGTCAGCGCGGCCACCGACACACCCCCGGGTCCGTTGCCGGAGCGGGCCGACGACAGCAGCGCGTCGACCGCGCCCTTGGGATCGGGGCCCAGCGCGCAGTTCACCGCCACGCATTGGGCGGCGAACGCGTCGAGCGCGGACTGCTGACCTTTGACCC
>PPEA01000360.1 GCA_002967005.1 Mycobacterium talmoniae | reverse complement strand
ACCCGCGGCCGCCCAGGCGGCCGGGCCGGCGAAGCCGCCGCACGTTGCGACTCCCGCGGCGAATCTGTTGGCGGCCAGCGCGCCGGTCATGGCCCGGGACTTTCAGTTCGAGTTGCCCCGCGGTGTCGCGCCAGAGCAGGGTCTGCAGGTCAAGACCATCTGGGTGGCGCGGGCCATCAGCGTGATGTTCCCCGAGATCACCACGATCGGCGGTGCCCGGCAGGATCCGCTGAAGTGGCATCCCAACGGGTTGGCGATCGATGTGATGATCCCGAACTACCACAGCGACGAGGGCATCGAACTCGGCAATCAAATCGCCGGGTTTGCCTTGGCGAATGCGAAACGCTGGGGTGTGCTGCATGTGATCTGGCGGCAGGGGTTCTACCCCGGCATCGGCGCACCCAGTTGGACGGCGAACTACGGTTCGGAAACCGCCAACCATTACGACCACGTCCATATCGCCACCGAGGGCGGCGGATACCCGACCGGCAACGAAACCTACTACCTGACCTCGATGAATCCGGCGCCGCCCGGCTGACCCCGGCGACCGCGCCACCGGCTCAGAGCGCGTCGGCCGCCGCACGTCCGGCGGCGCGTCCGGAGAAGATGCACCCGCCCAAAAAGGTGCCTTCCAGTGCGTTGTAGCCGTGCACGCCGCCACCGCCGAAACCGGCCACCTCACCGGCCGCATACAGGCCTTCGATGGCTTGGCCGCCGTGGCCCAGGGCCCGCGACGCCAGATCGGTTTGGATGCCGCCCAACGTCTTTCGGGTCAACACGTGCAGTTTCACGCCGATCAGCGGGCCGGCGTCGGGGTCGAGGATGCGGTGCGGCGCGGCGGTACGCCCGATCCGATCACCCAGGTAGCGCCGCGAGTTGCGGATCCCCTGCACCTGGGCGTCCTTGCTGAACGGGTTGCCCACCTGCAGATCCCGGGCCGCGATCTGCGCGCGGATACCTGCCGGGTCCAGCAGCGGCTCACTGGTCAGCGCGTTCATCCGGCCGACGAGTTCCTCCAAAGTGCTGGCCACCACGAAGTCGGCGCCGCGCTGTTTGAACGCCTCCACCGGCGCCGGCGCGCCCTTGCTCAGCAACCGCTCACGCAGGAAGGCTTTGCGGTTCTTCGAGGTGATGTCCGGGTTTTGTTCGGACCCCGACAGCGCGAACTCCTTCTCGATGATCTTCTGGGTCAAGATGAACCAGGAGTGGTCATACGGCGCGATGTCGGGGGTGGTGCGCAGATAGCGCAGCGTGCCCAGGGTGTCGTAGCCGGGCAGGAACGGCTCGGGCAACCGGCGACCCAGCGCGTCGAACCACATGGACGACGGCCCGGGCAGGATCCGGATGGCGTGGTTGGGCCAGATCGGAGCCCAATTCTGGATACCCTCGGTGTAGTGCCACATCCGGTCCCGGTTGACCAGCCGTATCCCGGAGTCGGCGGCGATGTCGAGCATGCGGCCGTCGACGTAGGCCGGCACCCCGGTGATCATCGACCCCGGCGGGGTGCCCATCCGCTCGGGCCAAAAGCGGCGGACGATCTCGTGGTTGCCGCCGATGCCGCCGGTGGTGATGACCACGGCCTGTGCCGACAACTCGAACTCCCCGACCACGTCGCGGTTGGACGCGACCCCGCGTGCGCCGTCGTCCGGCGCCAAAAGCGTGCCTTTGACTCCGGTCGCCGCGCCGGCGGTGAAGACCAGTTCATCGACGCGGTGCCGGTGATGAAAGGTCACCAGCCCGCGGGCGGCGGCTTGCTGCGCGGAGTTGACGAAGGGTTCGACGATGCCGGTGCCGGTCCCCCAGGCGACGTGAAACCGCGGCACCGAGTTGCCGTGTCCGGTCGCGGTGAGGTCCCCGCGTTCGGCCCACCCGACCGTGGGCAAAAACCTGATCCCCAGGTCGTGGAGATACCCGCGCTTGTCGCCGGCGGCGAACTCCACGTAGGCCCGCGCCCACCGGACCGCCCAGAGGTCCTCGTCGTCGAGGCGGTCGAACGCCGCGCTGCCCGACCAGTCATTCCAGGCCAGCTCGAAGGAGTCGTTGACCCCCAGGTGCCGCTGCTCGGGTGAGTCGACGAAAAAGATCCCGCCGAACGACCAGTACGCCTGACCGCCCAGGTTGGCGGCGTTCTCCTGGTCGACCAGGGCGACCTTCTTGCCACGGCGAGTCAGCTCATGGGTGGCGACCAGCCCGGCCAATCCGGCACCGATCACGATCACGTCAGCGTCCATCGACAACTTCTCCTCCGCTTCCGGCACCTGGTACCGCCACCGGCACGCTGTCGATACGATAATGTATCGGATACGGTTCTGCATATACGGGGTGAGCGATGGTATCGAAGATCACGTCCGCGGCCGGCAAGCCGGCCCGGGTCACCAAGCGCCGCGCCGAGACCCGGGCGCGGTTGCTGGAGGCCGCCTACCGGGTATTCGCCGACAAGGGATTCGGGAAGGTCCGCATAGACGAGGTGTGCACCGCGGCCGGCTACACCCGGGGCGCGTTCTATTCGCAGTTCGACACCCTCGACGAGCTGTTCTTCACCCTGTATGACGAGCGGGCGGCGCTGATCGCCGAGCAGGTCAGCGGCGCCATCGTCGCCACCGACGACGGGTTGGGTGTGGATTCGGCGATCGAGCGGGCCGCGGCCACCCTGCTGCTCGACCGGGACTGGCTCTTGGTGAAGACGGACTTTCTCATGCACGCCGCCCGCAATCCCGATGTCGCGCAACGGCTGATGTTGCACCGGCGGCAACTGCGCGAGGCGATCGAACAGCGCCTGGCCGGGGCCGGTGTCGAGCCACCCGAGCCGTTCGGCAGCGTGCGTGACGTCGCGCGCGCCGTGGTGGCCGCCTACGACGGGGTCACCGTGCAACTGCTCCTCGACAACGACCTCGCCGCCGCGCGGACGTGGCTCAGCCAACTGCTGACCGCGGTGCTGCACTGACCCAAAGCCTGATCATCTAGTCAGTACAGCCGCATTACCTCGTTGACAGTAGGACACAACACTGCCACAGTGTTTGATCGAGCGATCAGTTTTGGTCGAGGTGCGATCAGAGAGGCGGGTTATGGCGGGACGGGTCGAGGGCAAGGTCGCCTTCATTACGGGTGCGGCGCGTGGGCAGGGCCGCAGTCATGCGGTGCGGCTAGCGCAGGAAGGCGCCGACATTATCGCGATCGACGTCTGCCAGCCGATCAGCAGCAACACCGAGATTCCCCCGTCCACCCCCGACGACCTGGCCGAAACCGCCGACCTGGTCAAGGCGGAGAACCGGCGCATCGTCACCGCGGAGGCCGACGTTCGCGACTACGCCGCGGTGAAAGCCGCCGTGGACGGCGGCGTCGAACAGCTGGGCCGACTCGACATCATCGTGGCCAACGCCGGTATCGGCAACGGGGGCAACACGCTGGACAAGACCAGCGAGCGGGACTGGCAGGACATGATCGACGTCAACCTGTCCGGCGTCTGGAAGACCGTCAAAGCCGGTGTGCCGCACCTGCTGTCCGGCGGGCGCGGCGGGTCGATCGTATTGACCAGTTCGGTCGGCGGACTCAAGGCCTACCCGCACACCGGCCATTACATCGCCGCCAAACACGGGGTGGTCGGCCTGATGCGCTCCTTCGCGGTCGAACTCGGCCAGCACCACATCCGGGTCAACTCGGTGCACCCCACCAACGTCAACACCCCGATGTTCATGAACGAAGACGATGAAGCTGTTTCGGCCCGACCTGGACAACCCGGGGCCCGACGATATGGCGGTGGTCGCGCAGCTGATGCACGTGCTGCCCGTCGGCTGGGTCGACGCGGTCGACATCAGCAATGCGGTGCTGTTCCTGGCATCCGACGAGGCTCGCTATATCACCGGTGTCCCGCTGCCCGTCGACGCCGGGAGCATGTTGAAGTAACCGCTACGCCCGCTGCTTCGACGGGGAGGCGAACCGGGCGATGTAGCGCTCCATGAACGCGCGCAGTTCCTGGTGGCCGGCGGTGACACCGACCGCGGTTTCGTTGCACATGCTGCGCGCGGTCTGGGTCAGCAGCATCGAGATGACCACGGGCGGATACTCCTCGAGGTCGACACCGTTGGCGCGCAGCGCGACGGTGGCCGCGGCGGTCTCGATGTCGCGGACCCGCTCGGCATAGGCCTTGAGTTCGGCGCCGATCGCCTTGCGGTGGTTGGCCAGCGCCATGAACTCGGTGTACAGGCTGGAGAACCGCGCGTCGCTGTTGATCAGCCACAGCGCCCGCAGCGGGTCGTCGTCGGTGATCGCCTGGCGCATCTGGGCCAGGGAGGCGTCGGCGCCGGCGCGCAGCACCTCCACGAACAGGTCGTCCATGGTGGCGAAGTAGTAGTACACCAACGCCGGCTTGACGCCGGCCAGGGCCGCCACCCGACGTGACGTGGCCGCCGCGTAGCCCTCATCGCGCATGATTTGAGCGGTCGCCTCCATCAGGCGGCGACGGGCGCCCTCGTGTTTGTCATTGCCCTTCGGGGAACCAGCCATACCAGCATTGTGCCTGACAACAGCCGGATACCGGGAACGGCCGGACCGCCCTTGACCGGTCGTCACGGGGCATGATAGGCATGTCCTACGCTCGCAATTTGAGCAGTCGATCAGTTTTTTGAGGATCATCATGCGGCGGGAGCCCACCGCTGGATTCAGAAAGGCCCAGACTTCCGTGACCGATCTCGCGTCCGTGGACTACTTCTCCGACGAGGCCGTCGCCCAGGACCCCTATGCGTACTACGAGTACCTGCGCAGCCAGGGCCCGGTGTTTCGCGAACCGCACCACGGGGTGGTGGCCATCACCGGGTACCGGGAGGTGCTGGCGGCGTTCAAAGACACCGATTCGTTCTCGGCGTGCAATGCGATCGGCGGACCCTTTCCGCCGTTGCCGTTCGAGCCCGAGGGTGACGACATCACCGCGCAGATCGAGGCGCACCGCCACCTGTTCCCCATCTTCGAGCACATGGTGGTGATGGACCCGCCGGCTCATGAGCGTGCCCGTTCACTGCTGAACAAGCTGTTAACCCCGCGGCGGCTCAAGGAGAACGAGGACTACATGTGGCAGCTGGTCGATCACCAGCTCGACGAGTTCATCGCCAACGGGCGCTGCGAGTTCCTCGCCGAATACGCCAAACCGTTCGCCACCCTGGCGATCACCGACCTGCTGGGCGTGCCGGAGGAGGACCGCGCCGAAATCCGGCTGGCACTGGGCGCCGGCAAACGGCCGGGCAGCCGAGTCGGCGCGCTCAACGGTGAACCCGTGGGCGTGAACCCGTTGCAGTACCTAGACGACAAGTTCAGTGCCTATATCGCCGAACGGCGTCGTCAGCCCCGCGAAGACGTACTCAGCAGCATGGCGGCCGCCACCTATCCCGACGGGTCGAGCCCGGAGCTGCTCGACGTGGTCCGCCCGGCCACGTTCTTGTTCGCGGCCGGCCAGGAGACCGTCACCAAACTGCTCAGCGCCGCCGTGCAGACCTTGGGTGATCGACCCGACTACCAGCAACGGCTGCGCGACAACCGCGAGCTGATCCCGGCGTTCATCGAGGAAGCGTTACGGATTCAGAGCCCCACCAAGATCGACTTCCGGCTCGCCCGCAAGACCACCACGCTCGGGGGTGTACACATTCCGGCGGGCACGGTGGTGATGCTGTGCCTGGGTGCGGCCAACCGGGATCCCAACAAGTTCGACGAGCCGGACCAATTCCGCCTGGACCGCAAGAACGTTCGGGAGCACATCGCGTTCGGCCGCGGTATCCACACCTGCGCGGGCGCTCCCCTGGCCCGCGTCGAGGGGCGGATCACCATCCACCGCCTGCTGGATCGGATGCGGGACATCACTATCAGCGAGGCCGCGCACGGCCCGGCCGGCGATCGGCGCTACCGCTACGAGCCGACGTTCTTGTTGCGCGGACTGACCGAACTGCACATCGAGTTCACCCCGGCCTGACCGCCGGGACCCCGCCGTTGAGATTGCGGCCAGGGCTGTGCTTCGGCCCTCAGATCGCAGCCCCTGGCGCAATCTCAACGCCCCGGTCAGCGCATGGCGATACGAATGTTCTTGATCTGCATGAACTCGTGCAACCCCGCCAGTCCCCCGGTCCGCCCGAACCCGCTCTGCTTGTAGCCGCCGTACGGTCCTTGCGGTGCGATGTCGCTGAACTGGTTGACCCACACCGACCCGGCCTCCAGCTGGCGCGCTACCCGGTGCGCCCGGGTGAGGTCTGATGTCTGCACGAAAGCGTTCAAGCCGTACGGCGTGTCGTTGGCGATGCGCACCGCTTCGGTTTCATCACGAAACCGGATGATCGACAGCACCGGTCCGAACGTCTCGGTTTGGGCCAGCGCCGACGCGTTGTCGACTCCGCCAAAGACGGTTGGTTCGATGTAGTAGCCGTGCGCGAGTTCACCGGCCATCCGCTTGCCGCCGATCAGCAGCTCACCGGCGCCGTCGGCCACCGCCTCGTGGATGGTGGCGAGGATGCGGTCCGTGGCGGGGTGGCTGATCACCGGCCCGAACACCACCTGCGGGTCGAACGGATCGCCGACCTTCGCGGCGCCGATGATGCCGACGAACCGGTCGACGAACGCGTCGTACACCGAGTCGTGCACCAAAACCCTGCTCGCGCAGGCACAACTCTGCCCGGACTGCATGAGCGGTCCCTGATGCGCGGACAGCATAGCCGCGGCGTCCAGATCGGCGTCGTCGAAGATGATGTTGGCCGATTTGCCGCCGAGTTCTGTCACCACCGGGGTCAGATTCGTCGCAGCGGCCTGCAGAACCTTGCGGGCGGTTGCATCACCGCCGGTGAAGTGAATCTTGCGGATACCTCGGTGACGCACCAGGGCGTCGCCGCCATCCGGCCCGGCGGGGACCACGTTCACCAATCCCGGCGGCAGCCCCGCATCCAGGCACAGTTCGCCGAACCGCAGCGCCGCCAGTGGCGCCAACTCCGACGGCTTGAGGACGACGGCGTTACCGGCGGCCAGCGCCGGGGCGACGCAGGACGCCGTCACCGCCAGCGCGCCGTTCCAGGGGGTGATGACCCCGACCACCCCGTAGCTCCCGCTCGACCAGATTGACGTCGAAGGACCCGGTGACCGGTGTGCTCAGCCCGTGCGGCTTATCGACGTAACCGGCGAAATGGCGCAGGAACCGTTCCAGTAGCAAGGCGGTGCCGGCGAACGAAATCGGAACCGCATAGTCGTGCACGTTGAGCGCCGCAAGCTCGTCGAGGCTGTCATGCACGGCGTCGGCCACATCGATCAGCAGATCGCGGCGCCGGTCCACCGTCAGCGACATCCAGTGCCGATGCGCCTCCCACGCCGAGGTCACCGCGCGGTCGATCTCGGCTGCACCCGCCAGCACG
Organism: Mycobacterium talmoniae; assembly: GCA_002967005.1. Lineage (GTDB taxonomy): Bacteria > Actinomycetota > Actinomycetes > Mycobacteriales > Mycobacteriaceae > Mycobacterium > Mycobacterium talmoniae. Next base: position 5,561 of record PPEA01000360.1, on the reverse strand, counting down.
ACCGTCGCGTTGGGTGCACCGGTGGCCGGGTAGATGTGCTGGTGCGACGGGCCCGACGATGCGGTAACCCGCTCGCCGCCTATCAATAACCCGACCGGGTCCCCCGATAGCTGCGGCGGGGCGGTCGCGCTGCTGGTCATCGCGCTGCCTCGGCCTCGGCCGCCCACTCGGCGAGCACCCGTTGCTTCTGCTCATCGATCACCTGCAGCAGCCGCGAGGCCTTGGGCCAGCCGTAGTAGGCGCCGAATTGCAAAGCCACCTCGTCCATTTCGTCGAACGACACGTCGCGACTCTTGAGCGCGGCATAGACATGGCTGAGGATCGGATAGGGGGCGTCCTGGAACGCCACGCACGCCACGGTGATCAGGCGCCGCTCTTTCATGCCCAACCCGGGCCGCAGCCACATCTCGCCGAACACGAAGTTCAGGATCCCCGCACCGGAATACGGGTTGTCGCGGATCGGTGCGAAGGGCAGGCAGTTGATGTCCTTGAACGACTGCTCACCCACCGCCAGCCGGGCCTCGGGGTCGCTCGGGGTCACCAGCGGCAGCAACGGTTGCGGCGGCGGCACCGCCTGACCACGCTCGGTATGGATGCGCTCCCACTGCGCGTCGACCGTCATGTTGAACTGCGACGCCTTGGGCCAGCCGCCGTACACCGCGAAATGCAGGACCGTTTCCCGCATCTCGGTGATCGTCACCTCCCCGCTGTGTAGCGCGGCGTAGACGTGATCCCGCAGCGGCTCTTCGGCGTCGGCGGCGGCCACGCAGGGCAGCGTGACGAACCACCGTTCCCGACGGCTCAACCCCGGCCGCTGCCACACCTGGGCGAAGACGAAGTTGAGCAGGGTCGCGGTCGCCGGTGTCGCATCGGGAGCCGGGACGGACATCAACTCGGCGTAGGCGCGCTCACCGCACCCCGCCTCACCGGATCGTGACACCGGCATCCACCTTGAACTCCAACCCGGTCACGTGTCGGGACTCGTCGGAGACCAGGAACAGCACCGCATTGCTGACGTCGCGGGCCTCGGTCATCACTATCGGCAGCGCGTTCTGGAAGATCGGGCCCAGATCGGCGCGGTCCCCATGCAGCAGCCCGTGCAGCGCGTCCGGCCGCATCCCGGTCTCCACCCCGGTGGGATGCACGGTATTGACCCGAACATTCGCCGCGGCAAGCTCATTGGCCAGCGCGCGGCTCATGCCGACCACGCCGTGCTTGGACGCGGTGTAGGGGGTGTGCAGCGGGCTGCCCTTCAGCCCGGCCACCGAGCTGATGTTGATCAGGCTGCCACCGTGCTCGACCAGATGCGGCAGCGCGGCCGAGCAGGTGTTCCACACCCCGATCAGGTTGATGTCGACGACGGTGCGCCACTGCTCGGCGGTGGTGGTGTCCCAGGTTCCGCCGGTGATCACCCCGGCGTTGGCAACCGAAGCGTCCAGGCCGCCCAGTTGAGCGACGCCGTCGTCGACCGCGGCCCGCATCGCGGCCGCGTCGCGCACGTCGACGACATGGGTGATCCCGCGGCGCCCCTGCTTCTCGACCAGCCGGGCCGTCTCCTCGAGGTCCTCGCGGGAGGCCAGCGGGTACTCCAGCTCGGGCAGCGACGCGCAGATGTCGACCAGGATGAGGTCGGCGCCTTCCTCGGCGAGCCGCACCGCGTGGCTGCGACCCATCCCCCGCGCGGCGCCGGTCACCAGCACCCGTTTGCCGGCGACCCGACCCGTCGTCGCGCTCATAGCTTGTTGCAGAAGCCGGCGTCGACCGGGAACGTCACCCCGGTGACGTACTTGGCCTCATCGGATACCAGGTAGGCGATCGCGGCGCTGATATCCTCGGGCTCAAGCAATTGCACCGGCAGCGGATTCTGCAGATGCGGGCCGCCGTCGGGGTAGTTCTCCAGGAACGACGTCATGGCGGGATTGACCGCCATCATCGTGTTCACCGCGGTCGGGTGCACGGTGTTGACCCGAATGCTGTGCGGCGCCAGCGCATTGGCCAGCGTGCGCATCAGCCCGACGAGGCCGTGCTTGGACGCCGCATACCCCAGCCCGCCGCCCTGCAGGCCGCCAAAACCCCGGAGCCCGGCCGTCGAGCTGGTGAAAACGATCGACCCGCCCCGCTCCCCCGCGATCAGGTGCGGGATCGCCGCCTTGGCCGTGTGAAACGCGCCCACCAGGTTGGCGTTGAGCACGTCCGTCCACTGTTCGAGATCTTCGTCGAGGGTCAGCTCGCGAAACGCCATGGACGCGATTCCGGCGTTCGCGCAGACGATGTCCAGTCGCCCGAAATGCTGTACCCCGGCATCGAGCGCGGCCTTGAGTTGGTGGAAGTCACGGACGTCGGCGACCGCGCCGACCATCTTGCCGCCGGCGGCCTCCACCAACGCGACGGTTTCGTCGAGTTCCTCGCGGCTGGCCATCGGGTAGCCGTTGGACGCGATGTCGGCACAGATGTCCACCCCGATGATGTCGGCGCCGTCGGCGGCTAACCGCACGGCGTGGCTGCGGCCCTGCCCGCGCGCGACACCGGTGATGAAGGCGACCTTGCCCGCCAATGAACCCATGGATCCTCGCTTCGTTGCGGTGGCCGCCGCGGCGGCCGGACATGAGATGTGTAACCCCGTTACACCCCCCGGTACGGTAACCTGGTTACACGCTGACGGCAAGGGGGTACGTATGTCTACCGCTGAGGTGAGCAAGCGCGATGCGTCGGTGCCCTCGGACCGGATCCTCGATGCCGTGGTGGACCTGTTGGAGACCGAGGGCTACGACGCCGTGCAACTGCGCGAAGTGGCGCGTCGGGCCCGCACCTCGCTGGCCACCATCTACAAGCGCTACACCACCCGCGACGAGCTGATCCTGGCCGCACTGGAGGCCTGGATGCAGCAGCACCGGTACGCAAAACTGGTCCGGCACACCCGGCCGCCGGACGAGTCCCTCTATGTCGGCCTGATGCGGCTGCTGCGCACGCTGTTCGAGCCGTGGGAACGGCATCCCGGCATGCTCAAGGCCTATTTTCGGGCGCGCGCGGCACGCGGTGGGGAAAAGCTGGTGCGGCGCGGCCTGGATGCCGTCGTCCCCGCCGCCTTGGAGGTGCTCGCGGGCGTCGATGAGGGGTTCATCCGCGACCTCGACAACATCGTGTCCAGCCTGGTCTATGGCCTGTCGGGCCGCTTCGCCGCCGGGGAGATCGCCATCACCGAGATCCTGCCCAGCCTCGATCGCACCGTCTACTGGCTGACGACCGGCTACGAGGCCGCGCACCCGCGCCGCTGAGTCGGTTCAGCGCAGCTCCTGGAGGCGGATTAGATTGCCCGCGGTCGCGAACCCAGCGCAGTCGCACGAGGTCATCCAGGCGCTGCGCCGAGACGGGTGTGCCGCTCATGTAGTGGTGCCGCAGCCCCGACGCCCAGGATTAGACCGCCCAGGACGACGGGCGGGTGGCAGCGGAGCGGACCGGCTGGTGGCGGTGGCTGAGCAAAAATCGGAGCCAGCGAACGTCGATCAACATTTTTCCGTATTCCTTTGTTTAAGCGGTCTTGTGGAGTAGGGGCAGCAGCCGCCGGCGGGCGAGGATGCCGTCCAGGAAGTAGTTCAGCGCTTCGGGCACCGTGTCGGTGACCGCGTAGGTGTCCTGTTCACCGTGGGTGCGCAGCACCTCGTCGACCGGCTGGCCGGCGACCAGGCACCAGTCCACCCCGATCACGTGGCACGCCTCGTCGACGGCCCGCAGTAGTGAGATGGCCTGCGCCGGAAAGGCGCGCACGTTGCTGAGGTCGAGCACGAAAGGCTTCTCGGGGAGAACGAAGCGCGTGGCGTACTGGGTGACCCGGTCAAGGTTCGCCGGGTGAATGTCACCGCTGACCGTGACCACCGTGGCCAGTTGGCGGCACTGCGCCCGCATCTCGGCGCCGTCGCACTCGAAGACCGGGTTGCCGTATCGGTAGGCGAACCGCCGAGCTGTGTTGGCGTTCATGGACGTCATCACGATCCCCTCCCCTCCTGTCCCCGAGGCTGTCGCCTCGATCTGCAACCCAAGCTAAGGGGCCAATTTAAGGCGGCAGGGAGTAGCCAGTAATACTTCGGTAAGAACCGATTTTGGCCGGTCAGCAAAGCGTTGAAGGCCCGAACTGCTGTCTTGAAGGGCCGCCCCGTAAGGGATAATTTGCCTTTTGTGTCCACGCTGATGGAGATGGCCCGCGCCGAGCGCGGCGACCTTGCCGCGTTCCTGGCCACGCTGAGCCCCGAGCAGTGGACCGCACCCAGCCTGTGCGCGGGATGGACCGTCAAAGACGTTGTCGCCCATATGATCAGCTACGAAGAGCTCCACGTCCTCGGACTGATCAAGCGATTCGCCAAGGGCCGGGTGGTGCACGCGAACCAGGTCGGCGTCGACGAGTTCAGCTCGCTGACACCGCAGCAACTGCTCGAATTCCTCAATAACCACCTGCACCCGCGCGGGCTCACCGCCGGGTTCGGCGGCATGATCGCACTGGTCGATGGCACCATTCACCATCAGGACATCCGTCGGCCACTCGGCCAGCCCCGCACCATTCCCGCCGACCGGCTGCAGCGGGTGCTGCAATTGGTGCCCGGCAATCCGCGGCTGGGCGCCGGGCGGCGCATCCGCGGCCTGCACCTCCACGCCACCGACGTCAACTGGACGCACGGCAGCGGCGGCCCCGAAGTCATCGGGACCGGTGAAGCGCTGCTGTTGGCGATGACCGGCCGGCGCAGCGTCGTCGACGAACTCAGCGGCGCCGGCGTACCGGTGCTGGCCGGGCGACTATGAGGGACTATGCGTTGGCGGCTTCGCCGGCCGCGTGCACGGCGCCAGCGGCCTTCCGGACCAACGGGTACACCGCGACCAGCGAGGCCACGCCCAACGGCCAACCCATGACCATCCTCGCCACGGCGAGCCAGTCGATGTTGCCGGCGTGGTACAGCATCCCCTGCACGGCGAAGCGCGCAACGTTGACGGCCGCTCCGATCAGGGTCGCCCAGCTGTAGGCCCGCACCGCGGCCTCCGTGCTGCGCCACCGTCCGCCGTGGCCGAGGACCCAACCCCACACGTAGCCGGCCAGCGGGCGGCGCACCAGCACCGAGCCCAACCCCGCGACGGCATTGCCCAGGCTCGACCAGATCCCCACCGCGTAATAGTCCTTGGCGTCGCCCAGGCCCAGGGCGATCAGCAACGAGACGGTCACCATCGCCAAGCCGATCAGCGCACCCCGGGTGCGACGCCGCCGGACGACCTGCCACACCACCAGCGACGCCGACACCACAAATGCCGCCACCGCCGCCGCGAACAATCCGGCCATGGTCGTCAAGATCGCGAACACCGCCGTCGGGACCACGGCTTGGACCAGCGCGGCAACGCCGCCCATGCGGTCGACCGCCAGCCGCCACAGCGCCGGCTGGTCCCCGCCGTCGGTGGATTTGGCGCCGCGCAGCGGCCAGGTCCGGCTTCATCACTCGGTGCGCGGTTCGAAGTCGCCGGCGAGGTATTGGGCTCGGCAGGCTGGTGGGCCAGCTTGCCGCTGGTGGTGCGGGGGAATCACG
>PPEA01000036.1 GCA_002967005.1 Mycobacterium talmoniae | reverse complement strand
GGACCAGGTCGTCGTCGCTCACCCGACCGGAGGCGGTCGAGCACCGCCGACAACTCCTCGGCGAAGCCCATCTCCCGGGCGATCCGACCCAGCTGCTCGTCGGGGTACAGGTCGGTTTCGTCGAGGATGCGCCGAGCACCGCTTCGGGTAGCCCGATATCGGCGAGCAACCCCAGATCACCTTCCTCGAACGGGTCGGCGTCCTCCAGATCCTCCGGGTCGATCTCGGCGTCCAGGTTCTCCAACGCTTCCGCGGCGATGTCGTAGTCCAGTGCGGCGGTGGCGTCCGACAACAGCAGCCGGGTTCCCGCGGGCGCCGGGCGCAGGATGACGAAAAACTCGTCGTCGATGTCGAGCAGGCCGAAAACGGCGCCAGCACTGCGTAATTCGCGCAGCTCGGTCTCGGCGGCAGCCAGACTCGTCAGCGCCTTGGGCCGCATCGCCGTACACCGCCACCGGCCGTCCTCGCGCACCACAGCCACCCCGAAACCGTCCGGCATATCCGCGGACCGGCCCTGCGCCGAGGTTTGCTGTGTTCCCATGGGCGCCTACGCTAGTCGCCCGATACGTCGTTGACCAGCCGATCGTTGGCATCTCGGCACCACCGCGGGCGCCCGGCCCGACGCGGGTTGTGCCAACCTGGACAGGTGGCAAAGACACCGGTGTGCGTGCTGGGGTTGGGGTTAATCGGCGGCTCGGTGCTGCGCGCGGCCGCCGCGGCCGGCCGGGAGGTCTTCGGCTACAACCGCTCGGTGGAGGGGGTGCAGGCCGCCACCGCCGACGGCTTCGACGCCACCGTCGACCTCGATGACGCCTTGGCGCGGGCCGCCGCTACCGACGCGTTGATCGTGCTTGCGGTTCCGGTGCCGGCGCTGCCGATCTTGCTCACCCATATTCGCCGGTCGGCGCCCGACTGTGCGCTGACCGACGTCACCAGCGTCAAAAGCGCGGTGCTCGACGCGGTCACCGCCGCCGAGCTGCGGGCGCGGTTCGTCGGCGGGCACCCGATGGCCGGCACCGCGCAGTCGGGGTGGGCGGCCGGGAACGCCAAATTGTTCACCGGTGCGCCGTGGGTGCTCAGTGTGGACGACCACGTCGACCCCACGGTGTGGTCGACGGTGGCGGCCCTGGCGCTGGACTGCGGCGCGGTGGTGGTGCCGGCCCGATCCGATGAGCACGATGCCGCCGCGGCCGCCATCTCCCATTTGCCGCATCTGCTCGCCGAGGCCCTCGCCGTCACCGCCGGCGAGGTTCCGCTGGCCTTCGCGCTGGCCGCCGGCTCGTTCCGGGACGGCACCCGGGTGGCCGGCACCGCTCCGGATCTGGTGCGCGCCATGTGCGAGGCCAACACCGGGCAGCTGCTGCCCGCATTGGATCGGGCCCTCGAACTGCTCTGCCACGCGCGGGACTCGCTGGCCCAGGCGGGCTCGGTGGCCGAGCTGGTGGAGCCCGGCCATGCCGCGCGAATCCGGTACGAAAGCTTCCCGCGGCACGAGATCATCACCGTCGTGGTCGGCGCGGACAACTGGCGCGAGGAACTCGCCGCCGCGGGTCGGGCCGGCGGGGTGATCAGATCCGCTCTGCCAGTCCTGGATAGTCCACGATGAAGCCGTCGGGATCGACGGTGACCGTGGTGTCGGAGACCGGCGAGCGCAGCTTGATCTTTCCGCCCGCGGCGACGCTGCTGTAGCTGACCATGGCCGCGGTGATGGCCATGTCGGGCAGGCTGAGGTAGATGGTGGGCAGGGTCACCGACCCGGCCCGCTCGTGCAGGCCGGCGCGGCGGATCGGCACCGCGTTGAAGAACGGGCTCCACACCATGTCGATGTCCAGCGCACCGTCGTAGCCGGCCCGGGACTCGCCGCGGGTGTCGGTCACCAGCCACATGTTCTCCTCGTCGCGGGCGATGGAGAGCTGGCGTTCCCGCTCGGCGGTGGTGACGGTCAACCCGAGCCGTTTGGCGGCGCCGGTTTCGTCGGTCTGCAGGTCGTAGTAGGCGCTGAACGCCGGGTGCGGGCCGGTGGCCGCGGCGACGATCCGCCCCCAGGCCTTGATCCGGTTGCCGGACAACTGCACCCGCACCGATTCCATCCGGGCGACATCGGGGGCCCGCCAGGTCAAAATCGCCGGCCAGGTGCCCGGCGTCGGATCGGAGGAGGCTGGACTCACTCGTTTACCGTAAGCGACGGGGTTAGTCGTGCCCAGCGTGGCCGCCCGGCCGACCGCGCCGGTTTAGTCGGCGTGTCCGCGGCGATCTGGTTTATTTCTCCGCGCGAAGCGGTAAGGATGGCAGCATGAGCAGCGATCCCGCACCCGACCCTCGCCCCGAGCCCGACGCCGCTGCCGCGCCGCCGCCCGTACCGGCGGTCCCGTATACCCGCGCGGCGGGGCTGTGGAGCTCGCTGATTCTGGGCTTCCTGATCCTGATCGTGCTGTTGATCTTCATCACCCAGAACCCGAGTTCGGCGGACTTCCAGTTTCTGACCTGGCATTGGAGCCTGCCGCTGGGGGTGGCGATCCTGCTGGCGGCGGTGGGCGGCGGGCTGCTGACCGTGCTGGTCGGCACCGCGCGGATCTACCAGTTGCGCCGCGCGGCGAAGAAACTCTCCGCCCGCCGCTAACGCCCCTACGAGCCCGACAAAGCGCTGAGCCCGCGGGCAATCAGCGGCGCCACCGTCTCCCCCACCCGGTCCGAGCTGGCCTCCTCCGGGTCCCCGGCGGCTTGGCGGCGGCGGAAATCGATGCCGGCGGCGATCACGGCGAGCTTGAAGTAGGCCAACCCCATATAGAAGTCCCAATGCGCCAGCGGCTGGTCGGCGGCCAGCGAATAGCGGTGCGCGAGCTCGTCGGCCGGCGGCAGCAGCGGCGACGTCCAGGCCGCCTGCTCGTCGATGATCAGGTCCAGCGACGGGTCCCGGTACACGCACATCAGCGCCGCGTCCGACAGCGGATCGCCCAACGTCGACATCTCCCAGTCCACCACCGCCCGCACCCGGCCGGGGTCCTCGGCGTCGAGGATGGTGTTGTCGATGCGGTAGTCGCCGTGCACGATCGAGGCCCGGCTCTGCGGCGGCACGGCCTCGGCCAACGCCGTATGTAGTCGGCGCAGGTCGGCGTCGCGCGGGTCGTCGGGCAGCCGGACCAGATCCCACTGCGACCCCCAGCGCCGCACCTGGCGTTCCAGGTAGCCGGCGGGCTTACCGAAGTCGCCCAGCCCGACGGCCTTGGGGTCCACGGCGTGCAGATCGGCCAGCACCTGCACCAAACCGTCGACGCAGGATTCGATGGCGGCTGCGTCGCCCAGCGCTTCCAACTCGCGCCGGCTGCGCACCACCCGGCCGGCCACGTACTCGACCATCTGAAACGGCGCGCCCAGCACCGTGTCGTCGTCGGACATGGTGACCGCCGACGCCACCGGGACCGCGGTGTCGGCGAGCGCGGCGACCACGGTGTACTCGCGGGCCATGTCGTGCGCCGACGGGGTCAGCCCCGCCAGCGGCGGGCGGCGCAGCACCCACTTCGAGGCATCGTCGGCGACCAGGAAGGTCAGGTTGGAGCGACCGCCGGCGATCAGCTCGGCGTGCAGCTCACCGGATCGCGGGATGCCGATCGCACGCAGATGCCGATCCAGGGCGGCCAAATCGAGTCCGGCGAGCCGGTCCGGCGCAGAGGAAGTCACCGGGCTTGTCTACCATCCGCATCGTCACCGAGCAGGCGCTGGTTGCGCGGCAGCAGGTCCCACACGTGTTCGGTGCCGTTGGTGGTCACCACGGTGGCCTGACCGGATCGCGAATACAGCAGCCGGGTCACCGACACGTAGTCGATCGGAAACGACAGCAGGCGCGCGGTGCCCAGGATCTGATGCAGCACCACGTTGATCACCCCGCCGTGGCTGAACACCGCCACGGTGTCCTCGGGATCCGCGGCCGCGACGACGTCGGCGACCGCGGCGTTCACCCGGGCGCAGAAGGCGGCCTCGTCCACGCCGGGAGGCAGGTGCCCGGCCGCCATCCGCGCCCACGCCTCGGGCCGCTCGGTGCGGATCTGCTCGATCGGTATGTAGGCGTGCAGGTCCCGGTCGTATTCGGCGAACCGCTCGTCGACGTCGATGGTCAGGCCGCGGTCCTTGGCGACCGGTTCGGCGGTCTGAATGGCCCGGCGCTGCGGGCTGCTGACCACCCGGCTTACCGGAAACCGCGCCAACGCCTGCGGGAGGCGCTGCGCCTGCTCGATGCCGACGTCGGACAGGTCGGGGTCGGAACCCTCACCGTGCTCGCTGCGCAGCGGCAACGCGTGGCGGACCAAAAGCAACTGCATGCCACCAGCCTTTCACCTTCCGGCCAGCAGCTCGTCGGGGGCTCTGCTGAAATCGACGTCCCAACTGGCACACGGCCCGGCAATCGGCCGGTTTGCGCAGATTCTGACGTCGATCTCAGCAGCCCGGCTTCGGAGAATGCTATTCTCCCTTCGGAGAGTGAGGTGTGCAGATGGGTCAACCGGATGCCGCGGCGTTGGGGCGCTGGCTCGACGCCAACGGGGCGCCCGGCGCCGGCGAGCTGCCGGTGCTTGAGCCACTGTCCGGCGGCTCGCAGAACACGCTGTACCGGGTGCTACGCGGCGGGGAGTCGATGGTGCTGCGGATGCCCGGCGCCCGGGCCGACGCCGCCCGCCTGGACGGCCTGCGCCGGGAGATCCGGCTGGTGCGCGCGCTGTCGGGCACCGACGTGCCGCACGCGGCGTTGATCGCCGCCGACGAGGACGGCGAGCTGCTGGGGTTGCCGTTTTATGTGATGGCCGAGGTGCACGGGTGGAACACCACCGGCGCGTCGTGGCCGGCGCCGTTCGATACCGACGTGGCGGCCCGCCGCGGGCTGGCGTTCGAACTGGTCG
>PPEA01000359.1 GCA_002967005.1 Mycobacterium talmoniae | reverse complement strand
CCCGTGAATCTCGACTCTAGGGGCATGGTTACCCACTTTCTGAGGTCCCCCTGGGGCAGCGCCCCCGCGTCCGGCTCGTTCGGCGCCGGCGACGACGAACCCCCCTTCTGATACCCCGGCGCGCGACACGGCGCGCCCCACCAAAACCACAGCACGAAAGAGATACACAGATGGCCAAATCCAACAAGCGGCGCCCAGCTCCGGAGAAGCCGGTCAAGACGCGCAAGTGTGCGTTCTGCTCCAACAAGAGCCAGAAGATCGACTACAAGGACACCGCGCTGCTGCGCACCTACATCAGCGAACGCGGCAAGATCCGGGCCCGGCGGGTCACCGGCAACTGCGTGCAGCACCAACGCGACATCGCGCTGGCGGTGAAGAACGCCCGCGAGGTGGCCCTGCTGCCCTTCACCTCCTCGGCCCGGTAGTCGCCCCCGGCACCACAGAACATTAGGAACGTAGAACGATGAAACTGATTCTGACCGCCGAGGTCGAGCACCTCGGTGCCGCCGGCGACACCGTCGAAGTCAAGGACGGCTACGGACGCAACTTCCTGCTGCCGCGCGGCCTGGCCATCGTCGCCAGCCGCGGCGCACAAAAGCAGGCCGACGACATCCGTCGCGCCCGGGATGCGAAGACCGTGCGCGATTTAGAGCACGCCAACGAACTCAAAACGGCGATCGAGGCGTTGGGCACGATTTCGCTGCCGGTGAAGACGGCACCGGACTCGGGCAAGCTGTTCGGCTCGGTCGGCGCCGGCGACGTCGTCGGCGCGATCAAGAAGGCCGGCGGCCCGAGCCTGGACAAGCGCATCGTGCGGCTGCCCAAAGCGCACATCAAAGCGCTCGGTACGCACCAGGTCGCGGTGCATCTGCATCCCGATGTCAACGTCGCGCTCGACGTGGACGTCGTCGCGCAGGGCTAGACCCCACACCACCAGCTACCCCGGTGGCGCCCTAACCGGCCGCCACCGGGGCGTTGCTGTGTGCGCCAGCGAACTCCTCAACCACCGGACCGGTCAGCGAATCTAACCGGCCGTTAACACGCTGCCAACCCGGCGGTCACACAACACGCCCGAGATGGCAACCCGGCTCGACACGCCGAACGGATTGCCATCCACAGCTCGGACGTGTTCGTGTGGTGCGCTTAGCAGCACAGATGCGGAACTGTCAGCCAATGATCCACAGGTTTTCCCCACCGCCTCAACACGGCCGGCGACGGCTATCCACACGCGATGCACAACTTCATGAACAAGGCCGCTTGGTGTCTGCGCCAGCAACATCTACCGTCGACCCGGCGCATGGCGATGGTCGGGTGAGCGTCATCGATTCGGCGAGAACGCCGGTCGGGAGCGACGCGACGAGGAGCCGGGCGAGTGCCATGACGGCGGGCGATGTCAGTGCCCTGATCTACGGTCCGGGTACCGATGTCGGGTGGGCATTCGAGCGCGGTGCCGAAGGGAGGCGGGGGTAAATGGCAGTCGTCGACGACCTGGGGCACTCCGGCCTCGAGGAGCCACCCCGGGAAGACGTCGGCCGCCAGCCGCCCCAGGATCTCGCCGCCGAGCAGTCGGTGCTGGGCGGCATGCTGCTGTCCAAGGACGCCATCGCCGACGTCCTCGAGCGGGTGCGGCCCGGCGACTTCTACCGCCCCGCCCACCAGAACGTCTACGACGCGATCCTGGATCTGTACGGGCGCGGGGAGCCCCCGACGCGGTGACGGTGGCCGCCGAACTGGACCGGCGCGGCCTGCTGCGCCGCATCGGCGGGGCACCGTATCTGCACACGCTGATCTCCACGGTGCCGACGGCGGCCAACGCCGGCTACTACGCCGGCATCGTCGCCGAGAAGGCGCTGCTGCGGCGGCTGGTGGAGGCCGGCACCCGGGTGGTGCAGTACGGCTACGCCGGCGCGGAAGGCGCCGACGTCGCCGAGATCGTCGACCGCGCGCAGGCCGAGATCTACGACGTCGCCGACCGGCGGCTCTCCGAGGACTTCGTCCCGCTGGAGGACCTGCTGCAGCCCACCATGGACGAGATCGACGCCATCGCGTCGCACGGCGGCATCGCGCGCGGGGTGCCGACCGGCTTCACCGACCTCGACGAGGTGACCAACGGGCTGCATCCGGGGCAGATGGTCATCATCGCGGCCCGCCCGGGTATGGGGAAGGCGCTCGCGCTGGACACGCCGCTGCCCACCCCGGCCGGCTGGACCACGATGGGTGACGTCGCCGTCGGCGACGAGTTGTTGGCTGCCGACGGGCAGCGACGCGGGTGGTGGCCGCCACCGAGGTGATGCTGGGTCGGCCCTGCTACGAGGTGGAATTCTCCGACGGCACCGCGATTGTCGCCGACGCGGCGCATCAGTGGCCGACCAGCGAGGGTGTGCGGACCACGGCGCAGCTGCGCAGCGGGATGGACAGCATTGCCGCCGCCGGGGCGGCGAATCCGCACACCGGCTCGCGTGGTGGGGCTGCGCTGATGGTTCCGGCGGTGCAGATCGCGGCGGTCCACCGGATGCCCACCGTGCCGGTGCGCTGCGTGCAGGTGGACAACCCCGAGCACTTGTACCTGGCCGGCCCCGGCATGGTGCCCACCCACAACTCGACGCTGGCACTGGACTTCATGCGGTCCTGCTCGATCAAGCACCGGCTGCCCAGCGTCATCTTCTCGCTGGAGATGAGCAAGTCCGAGATCGTGATGCGGCTCCTGAGCGCCGAGGCCAAGATCAAGCTCGGCGACATGCGCTCGGGCCGGATGAGCGACGACGACTGGACCCGGCTGGCGCGCCGCATGAGCGAAATCAGCGAAGCGCCACTGTATATCGACGATTCACCCAACCTGACCATGATGGAGATCCGCGCCAAGGCCCGCCGGCTGAAGCAGAAGGCCGACTTACGGCTGGTCGTGGTCGACTACCTGCAGCTGATGACCTCCGGCAAGAAAGTCGAGTCGCGCCAGATCGAGGTGTCGGAGTTTTCCCGGCATCTTAAGCTGTTGGCCAAAGAGCTGGAACTTCCGGTCGTCGCGCTCAGCCAGCTCAACCGGGGGCCCGAACAGCGCACCGATAAGAAACCGATGCTGGCCGACCTGCGTGAGAGCGGCAGTTTAGAACAGGATGCGGACATGGTCGTTTTGCTCCACCGGCCCGACGCATTCGAACGCGACGACCCGCGCGGCGGCGAAGCGGATTTGATTCTGGCCAAACACCGTAATGGTCCGACCAAGACGGTGACGGTGGCGCATCAGCTGCATTTGTCGCGGTTCACGAACATGGCGCACTAGGCGTTGGCGATGTCGGTGCCCGCTCCTAAGCTCCTGCCATGGGATCTCTGATTGGCGTACCGCTGCTGGCCGGTCTCCTGGACAGGCTTCGGTGGCTGAACACCCTGGCCATTGTCGTCGTCGCGCCTTGTACGCACGTATGGACTGCGGCGGCACACCCGGGGTTGACGCGAGGGACGCTAAGCAGCGGGAGCGCGCTGAAATCGTGGCGCGGGCCGATCAACACCACGCGTGGGTGCTCGCCGGCGATCAACGCGGGACGCGCGGTGCGGGCTACACCAGCTTGGACACGGAGGGCTGATCAAAGGTGAGAGTGCTACTTCTCGATGTCGACATGGCTATCGATGCGGCGCAGGCGAGTTTTGGTTCGGCGCATTCGCTGTACGACTATGACTTGGTCCTGTGGGACCCGCACCGTTCTTTGCAGCCTTATCTCAAGCGCGGCTGGGGCACGGGGTCCTACAACGGCTTGGCGCTCCTATCGGAAGAGCAGTCCCCTCGGCTGCGACGCGACTTGGCTCGTCGGACGAACAACTTTGACGAGTTTCTAAAGCTTGGGCGCACGCTCGTGGTCTTCCTGCCGGGCGATCTGCGTGTGTACATCGACTCCGGCGAGCGCACGCACTCAGGAACCGGCCGGAATCGCCAGACCACCAACATCGTCAAGCCACTCAACATCATGGAGGCGTTGCCCACGAGGCCGGTGCGGGCGGCCGCACTGGGCGACGCAATGCAGCCGGCGCACAGTTCAATCGGTCCTCTCTACCGGCAGACCTCGGACTACTGGTGCTATGCCTCCGTATTCGACGAAGCGGAGCACCTCCGACCGTTGTTGCGGGTCAGTGGAACCAACAAACTTGCTGCTGCACAAACAGATCACAAGGGCGGCACGATCATCCTGTTGCCCATTCTGCTGACGGGCACACCCGACGAGGACGACGAGGACGAGGACGACTATGAGGGCGACGAGGAGGAGCAGAGCGAGGACGCGGAGGCCGGCGACGCCGTCGCAGCACCAGCGGAGGCGGTGGCGGACGCGTCATCAAACGATGAGCTCGACGCTGAAACGATCGACAAGATGGTCCTTGATTGGTTGATCGCGTTCACAAGCTCCGAAGAGGTCGTGTGGCCGGACTGGGCAGACGAATACCGCTTTAAGACCGAAGTCGACCGTGCTCCAGAGATTGCGCAGCGTCAAGCGGACATCGCAAAGCTTCAGGCGGAACTAGACACGCTCAACTCCGAGCAGGAGACCGATCAGCGATGGAAGTTACTCGTCGCCGGCACCGGGACGCCATTCGAAGTAGCTGCGGCCACTGCCCTGACCCAGCTCGGATTTGATCTGCAGCCAACGGTCCCTGGCAGAACCGACTTACGCGGCTCCCGCGGTGACACCAGCGTTGTGGTCGAAACGAAGGGTGTCACGAAAAGCGCGGCTGAATCGCACTGCGCCCAGTTGGAAAAGTGGGTCGCTGAGGACCTGGAGGCTGGGCGCGAGTCCAAGGGGATCCTCATCATCAACGCCTACCTCAACGACCCACCGCTCGAGCGGACGCAGCCGACATTCCCCGATCAGATGCGTAGGTATGCCGAGATGCGCAACCACTGCCTTGCGAGCGGGTTGCAATTGCTGAATCTGGCAAGGACGGCGCTCGCTGAGCCGGAGCGGACAGGCGAGCTGGCCGACCTGCTGCTCCACACAACCGGCCTCATCGAGGGTTGGGACGACCCCGCCGCGGTGTTCAGCGAGACGCCGGCACCACCACGGCGACCGCGGAAGCGCACTAGCGGAGGCCTGAAGCCAGCGGGCGACAAGAAAGACGGCTGACAGCTAGTTGCGCGTCGCGTACGAAACGGCGCAGCGCGGAACGTCGTTCGCACATTCGTACGCTCCGCGGGCTGCGGCGTGAGGTGTTCCGGTCCTACCCGCGTCCCTGCGGATGTCGGACCTCTCTGGGAGGGTGAGGCCATGTACGCGATGTTCTTCGGCGACGATGGTTCCGTGGCGTATCTGGGCGACTATGAGTTCGCGCGCCTCGAGCGCTACGGCATCGCGTTGGTGAACGACACCATCGGGCGCATCCGCGCAAGCGGCATCGATATTCCGACCAGTTTAGCGCCCTCGGAGGGGCCCTACTTCAGATATGAGCACGGGCCGAGCCTCTTTCTCGGGCGCAAGGGCTGCGGTGCGTTGCACATCGCCTGGGATACGAACCTACTTATCGACTACTTCGAGCATGGTTATGGGCTTTGGGAGGGCGAGTCCTTGCCAGATCTGGTGCCCGGTGAGCGCGGAGAACAGTTAGAGGCCCTCCAGATCATCGTCACTCTCTGGGTATTGCGTGACATCCGTTTTCATATTCTCGCGCGCACCATTGATGACTCAAAGAAGCGGAACCTGAGTGAGGAGCGACGTCTACAAAGGCGGACGGCGTGGCGCGAGTTCCGCGCCGCCATCGCGGTCGTCGGCGACGAAGACGAGGATCGGGGTGAAACGCTGATTTTGCCACGGTCAGAACTTGATCGCGCGTTGTCTAGCGTGCCTGCTGGCAATGATCGCGATCTCGTCACAGACGCGGTGAGAACCAAAGTTCATGTCTTTTTGACTCGTGACAAGGGTGTTTTGCGGACCAGAAAAGTACTGTGGCCGTTTGGGCTACATATCGCCAGTCCGCAAGATCTGCTCGAAGAGCTCGCGGCTTGCGGTGCCCTGAATTGCTTGTTGGCGCCGGATCAGCTGTATTGGCC
This sequence comes from Mycobacterium talmoniae, assembly GCA_002967005.1. Classification (GTDB taxonomy): domain Bacteria; phylum Actinomycetota; class Actinomycetes; order Mycobacteriales; family Mycobacteriaceae; genus Mycobacterium; species Mycobacterium talmoniae. Next base: position 14,456 of record PPEA01000359.1, on the reverse strand, counting down.
GATGCCAGACCAACAGCGGGTTGCGCATCTGATCAGCGCTCTGGCTAGAGCCAGCGGGGGCCAAGACGAAAAATCCGCGCCATAACAATAAGAACGATGATCTAGCCAACTCGAGTACTACCGCACCATGAGCCGAGCGATGATGGCCGCGCTCAACGACAACACGGAGACGTGCAAGCAGTTCGGCGACGGCAATGGCTTTGGGCGTAGCTGTCTGAACGGTGTTCGATGGAGGTCATCAAAAGCAATCCTGATTCGGCCTCATGCTGCCGCTCACCCGCAGGGTCAGTGAGATTCCCCGCGGTCCCGATACTGAGTCCACCCGGTTCTAGAGTCGGGTTGGTTTGATCCGTGCTCCGCTACGACGCGCCGGCCTTTCGTAATGTCCTGAACGCGTAGGGCGATCAACGCCGGGCTGTCCTGACGCAGTCAGATCAACTCAGAGCAAGACCGCTTCCCGGCACCCGACGGTATGCCGCAATGGGCGTGGAAGGTACTCAATCGTCGAATCCCCGGCTGCCTGGGCTGGTTGACCACTGCCATCCTCGACCAGCGCTGCCGCGAGATTCCGGGTCTCATCTAGTTCGACGGCCATTGGCCGCCGGGTCGGGGACTGCGACTGCCGTCCGCCGCCTCCTGAAAAGAGTGTCTCGCTGCCCTCAGGTGGGCAATATAATTCCGTTATGCATTGCGGTGCTCCGGTGTTGTTGCCGACCTTTCGGCGGGTCTGCCTTGATCATTCCAGACCCAACTGACGCCAGCACCAGGATGATGGGGGTTCCAAAATGACCGGGGTTATCCGCCTCCGGACTGCCGTCGGGATACTGGGCGCCGCCATGCTTGTCGCCGTCATCGGCCCCGGCAGCGCGCACGCCGAACCGGAAGCACCACCGGACGCTTGGGTTATGGCGGGCAGCAGTCCCGCTGACTACGAGTTTGAACGGATGGCGGAGACCGTCGATGGCAACGCTGTCCTGCGTCTGCGAGCTGTCAACGACAAGCCGGCAGGATTCGGCACGATGATGCAGACGATGGCCCCGACAAGGTTTCTCGGCACCCGCATGCGGATGTCCGGTTTGTTGAAGGGCAACGATATTAACGGGTGGGCGGGCCTCTGGCTGCGGGTCGACAGTCAACGCGGCGGTGCTCCACTGGCCTTCGACAATATGTATAACCGCCCGGTCCGGGGCTCGACGGGCTGGTCGAGTGCAGAGATCGTCCTCGATGTCGGCCGGGACGCGAGCGCCATCGCTTTTGGGGTGCTGCTTGATGGAACGGGGTCTGTCGACATCTCAAAACTTCGTTTTGAAAAAGTGGGCTCGGATGTTCCCGTGACTGGCAGGCCGCAGAATTGAACCCGTGAATCTCGACTCTAGGGGCATGGTTACCCACTTTCTGAGGTAGCTACGCTGCCACCGCGGTTGTGCCGCAATACGCGATTACGGTGCAAGGCCACGGTCGTGGGGTGAAGTGTTCGTGGGGCGGGTCGCCGCAACGGCCTGCACGGCGAAAGCGGCCGTCAAGCCGCGAAGCGCGATCTCACCATCCCGCAAAGGCGTGAACCTGTACTAGCTGGATGGCTGCAGGCTATGTCGCTAACCTCGATATGTGCCGGACCCAACGAACCAACCGCCCGCTCGAAGACGTCTTCGCCGAGACCGAGCTACTCCTGGCGGCGGCGGTTCTCCAAGCCAGGTCGTTCTCGATGTGGAGGGCTCCGGTGTTCAACCGCCGGTCGCCACTTCGGTGCGTCGGATGTTCTGGTTACTGGAGCGAGTCGCACCCGCGATCGGGTCGCGGTGGGCGACTGAATTGTGGTGCACCCCACCGGTCATGGAGTCCAGCCTGCGTATGCCGCCCGGTGTCCCGCCTGGCCAGCCGCTGGAGGCGCACTGGGACGGGCACCGGATCGTGGGTGAGGCCTGGGGCGAGGGGCCGCCGGTCTATCTTGTGCACGGCTGGGGCGGGCGCCGCCCGCACCTCGGCATGTTCATCAAACCTCTCGTCGAATCCGGACATCGGGTGATCGCGTTCGATCTGCCCAGCCATAACGAGTCAGAGCCCGGCGTACTCGCCCCCGGCCGTACCACCGCCATCGAGTGCGCCAAAGCGGTTGCCGCCATCATCCGCACGCACGGGCCGGCCCGTGCAGTTGTCGCCCACTCCCTCGGGGCTAACGCGACCGCATTCGCGGCGTCGTGGGGCACCACGGTCGGGCGGTTGGTGTTCCTCGCGCCGATGGGTGAGTTCCCGATCTACCTGGATCTCTTCGCCGCGCGTCACAACTTCGGCCGGCGGATACGCGCCGGTCTGCATCGACGTCTTGAACGTCGTATCGGCATGCCGCTCGAGGACACCAACATGGTCCGGATTGCCGAGCGCACCGACTATCCGCCGCTGCTGCTCATCCACGACCCCGACGACCCGGAGACGCCCTACCCGACGAGCGAGAAGATCGTCGCGGCATGGCCAGGCGCACGCTTGATGACAACGTCAGGACTCGGCCGGCTGGCACATTTCCGAATCCTGCGGCATCGCCCCGCGATTCGCGCGGGCGTCGAATTCATCGGTCCCGCATCGGTGTGAAGTAACACTTGGTCGCCCGGCTGCGGGTTAGATGCTGTAGTGCCGCAGCCGCTGCAACCGTCGCATGCCGGCGGCGGCCACTTTCTTCGGAGCCGGGCGAAGAGCTTCCTCGAGTCGTGCGCGAACGTCCTCGGTGTCGAGGTGCGTGCCGATCGCGACGAGGTGGCTAGCCCCCGCGCCCGCGGCGCGGTCGCCACGTGAACGGATGTGCCGACCACATTAAAAAGGTAGTGGCGCTTGCCGATCGCGACGGTGCCCTTCATTCGGTAGACGCCATGGGGCGGCTGTTCAAGTAGGTCGATGAGCGGTCCGGGATCGACGGCGCCGTCGCCGACGACGGTGACCGACGTGGCATGCACGTGGTCGTGGTGCCCATCGTGCGCGTCGGCGGGCTCGTCGAGAAGCAGTTCCCGAAACGACATCTGCCCAGACTCGCCGCCGCCGTTGACATCGTAGAGCAACCGGGGATCCACGCGACCCGCCACCGCGCCCACGACGTGAGCGTCGCGATTGAGTGCGCGCACCCGGGATTCGACCCGGCGAAGGGTAGCTGCGCGGGCCTCCTCGGCGATCCGATCCAACTTGTTGACCACGACGAGGGATGCCGCGCCGTAGCGCGAAGGCGGCGCGGGCCCGGTGTCGACGGTGTTGAAGTGTTCCGCTGCGTCGATGACGTCGATGACACCGCCGTGGCGTATCCGATCCACCCCGCTGAACCGAATCACCCGCGATATCGCGACCGGTTCGGCTACCCCGCTCGCCTCGACGATGATCGCGTCGAGGGCGAGCTTCGGGTCGGTCAGCTTCTCCAGCGCGTCGTCAAGCTCGCCCTCATCGGGCAGACAGCAGATGCATCCACCGGCGATCGACACCGGTTCGTCGACCTGGCCCGTGACCAGGCCGGCGTCGACGTTCAGTTCGCCGAAGTCGTTGATCACGACGCCGATCCGCGCTCCCGGCGCACGCAGGACATGGTTGAGCAGCGTGGTCTTACCCGCACCGAGATAACCAGTGAGGGCGATGACGGGAATCGCGGGAGCGTTGCGACCGGTCACCCGGCCATTATTACCCGGCTCCGTGCTGGCGACAGTGAGCGCTGACTCCCGAAAGTCTGCGCAGCGCGAACTGGCACCGGGTGGGTATTTGACGGCTCTCAGAAAACCGCAGTAGGTGGGCCAAAAGCTGGTATGACGGCAATCCCGCGGACATACGATGTCTTCGGGAAAACGCTGTCTTCGGGGAAGAGGAATAGGGCGTGAGTAACACCGCCACCAACGCTGGCCGCGATGGCGGCGAGCCGCTCACCGCAACGGTGTCCGCAGTCACGGGCACAGGACCGCGCTGTTGGCGGGCGTTCACCGTGTTGGGTAACGGGATCACACAGCTACGGCGCGCCCGGGCCCCGATCACCGTGACTGCCCAGGCCGGGCTGTTAGCGATCGCGTTCTCGGCCACCGTATTCGGCCTGGCCACCCTATCCTCGTATCTACCCGGCACGGGTACATCGTCTGTCGGGATGGCGGTGGCGGCGGCCGACCCGTGTGGTGATCGGTGCGGAGACGGCGACAACGGGCAAGGCCCCTACGGTCCGGATGCTTCCGGTGCTCAGCCGCCGGACACGCCCAATCAGTTGCCGGATTATGAAGGCGGCGCCGACTCCGGAGATCCGGCCCCAGACCAAGCTGCCGGCCAGGTCACCCAACAAGCCGCACAGCAAAACGCCACCCAGACCGCCAGCCCAGGACTACCGAAGCCACCACCACCACCGGATTCATGGTCGGGGCAGATCACCAACACCCCCGACCCCACCACGCCGAACGCCAACAATGCGTTGACCATGGCGCAGCTGGTGCAACACGTTTACGATCCGGCCCATCCGCTGCCCGCAGGATGGTCGCAGCTCAGTTCGGTGGAGGTAGAACAGCTCAGCGCGATCAACCCGGATGTACACCCCGTGGCGGTGGCCTCCGGCGTGCACGTCGGCGTGTTCACCGACGGCGCCGGGCACTATGTGGGTGGGTTCGCTGGGGCCGAGAACCTGTTCGATGACGCTGCGGTGGTTGTCGAGGAAGTCGGCGGCAACCCACCCCAATACCAGATGGCCGTCCAGATCATGAGCGGCCTGCTCAACAACTTCGGCGCCGGAAACGTCGCCGCCACCGGACATTCCATGGGCGGTGGAGAAGCCGCCGCCGGAGCCCTCCACAGCGGCGCCACCGCCATCACCTTTGAAGCCCAAGGGCTTTCGCCCGGCTACCTGGAAAGTCTCGGACTGGACCCCGAAGCAACCTTCGATCAAGCCGCCGACGGACAAGTCCAGCACTACTTCATCGAAGGCGAATTTGCCACCCTCCTACAACGCGAACTACCCGTAATCAACGGCCTACCCAACGCCCCCGGCCTCAACTACGCACTGCCGTTTGTCACCACCGATCCCGTTACCGGAGCCACCATCATTTCCCCGGTCGGCCCGTTTGATCAAGCCCATAACATCGCGGCCGTCATAGATTCGTTAGCACAACCAGGGGTGGAACCTGACTTGGTGTTCACGCAGCCCATCCCGGGCGAACAACTCGCCGAAGACGTTGTTAATGCTGTCGCTCCAATTGTCGTCCTACCCATCGCCGAAGCCGTTCTCGACGACCTGACACCACCAGCACCATAAAGAACAAAAGGGAAATCGCATCATGTGGTACGTCAAGACAATCGGTGCCACCGCCATAATCGCCGCGGGACTAATCGCGGCCCCTGCCGCTAACGCCGGCGCACACACCGTCACCTATGCCCTGTGGGTGGATGGCCCGGCCCCGAACGGGTTCAGTGTCAGCTACGTAGTTAATGAACCGGTCGATCAACAAAGCCCTTCCCGCGGCAACGATCCTAATTTGTTTTTGGCTCCCGGCCAGGTCTGGACGCGTGAGACCACTATGGACGACCCGACTCAGTGGGCCTACATGGTGGCGGTTTACAAGAACGCGTCGGCCAATCCGGTCGGTACGCACTGTGAGATTAGAGTCGATGGGGTCGTGCAAGCCAACGGCGTAAGCGTCTGCTCGATTCGGCAGCTACATGCCGGAAGCGGTCCGCCTGGGACTATGTGAGATTTTGCGCGGGGCCATGGTTTCGGCGGCCTTAGACTAGCCAGGTAGGGAACGGACGCCATGGCCGCTGGGAGGGTCATCGGCCGATGAATACGCCGACACGCCGCGATCCGGTTGTCACGCAGTCGGCTCAACGACGATCAAAGGGGGAACCACGGTGAAGGGTTGGCATATGTCGGGCAGCAATCCCGCCGACTACGAGTTCGAGCGCACGGCGGAGACCATCGACGACAACGCCGTGGTGCGTCTGCGAGCCGTAACCGACAAGGCCGCAGGATTCGGCACCATGATGCAGACGATCGCCCCGACGAAATACCTCGGGACCCGGGTCCGGCTGTCTGGTGTGTTGAAGGGCAACGATATTGAGGGGTGGGCGGGCCTTTGGCTGCGGGTCGACAGTCGCCAGGCGGGTGCTCCCTTGGCCTTCGACAATATGCAGGACCGCCCGATCCAGGGCACGACGGATTGGTCGGGTGAAGCGATCGTGCTCGACGTCGACAAGGAGGCAAGCGCAATCGCTTTCGGGGTGTTGCTTAATGGAACGGGGTCCGTCGACATCTCCAGACTTAGGTTTGAAGAAGTCGGCTCGGATGTGCCCGTGACCGGCACGCCGCAGGCGACGGAACCCGTGAATCTCGACTTCAGCGACGAGTAACCGCTTGGCTCTCGAGCGCTGAGCCGCGATGCCAAGTCCTCCTCTGATATCATCGTGACGATATCAGAGGAGGTGCCGTGGAACCGGAACAGATCCTGATCCGCAACCTGCCCGCGGGGACCAAGGCAGCGCTGCGCGTACGCGCCGAACAGCACCACCGTTCTGTTGAAGCAGAGGCCCGAGCGATCCTCAGCGACGCTCTTGAACGACCAGCCGTCACGATCGTCGACATGCTGTGCAGCGACGAAGGCTCCGAGATCGAGTTCGAGCCGGAACGGCTGAACCTCGCGGGGCGCACCCCTGACCTGTGAGATACGTCCTGGACACGAACGTGGTGTCTGCCCTGCGCGTGCGTGGCCGCAATCCGTCGGTCGAGGCGTGGGCGGCATCCGTGCCGGTGGGCGATCAATTTGTCTCGGCGATGACAATCGCCGAGATCGAGCGGGGTGTGGTGGCAAAGGAGCGATCGGACCCGGCGCAAGGGCAGGTTCTCCGCAGGTGGTTCGAGGACCGTGTGCTGCCTGCCTTCGCTGGCCGTGTGCTGGCCTTCGACTTGCCGGCGGCGCGGATCTTCGCCACATACCGGGTTCCCGAGCGTGCACCGTTGGACGACGCTCTTATAGCCGCGGTCGCAGAGTCTGCCGACATGATCGTCGTGACGCGAGATATCAAACACTTCAAGACGTTCGGGGTCCGATGTTTTAACCCCTGGTAGCCGTAGCTCACAACCTGGAGTTTGGCTCGGCTCGCGCGAGCGCATCCGTAACGAGTGGTTCAGGACTTCACGGATGCAGGTTCCACTGCCCGCAATCTTGGGCCAGGACGTCGTTGACGTCGACCTCGAGCCCGCCGACCACCGGGCCCGGATTCGACGCGGTGCTCACCACCCGCTGGTAGAGCACCGCGGCGGGGTCGACTTGACCGTGCGACCAGGACCGGGTCTGCCAGGCCCACCGGTGGCCGGGCGTGCCCGAGTTCCCGATCACACCATCGGCGGCCGCCCACTGGCACACGTTGATGCCCCCGTAGACGCCGGTGCGCTGCACACCCAGCACGGAGTTGATCCCGCGGAACCACTGCAGCGCCACGGTTTCCCAGGTGTGGCGGTCGATGTCGTCGTCGACGCTGAAGAAGATCGGTGCGCTGTGGCCACCGCCGGCCGCGGTGTGCAGCTGCCAGGCGGTGCGCGCATCGGCCGACCCCGCCGGCATACCCGCGCGTGAAGTCCGACGGCGCCGTCCCGCCCGGCTTGCCGTATTGGTAGTTGCTGACGATCACCAGCCCGGCGGCGGTCAGCGACTGAGCGTAGGGACGGGTGATCGGCTTGGCGCCGAAGGACGAGCCGGGCCGCGACATCGACACGTAGTTGATCACCCCGGCATGGCCGGCGGCCCGGATGTCCTGCGCCGGAATCTGGCGCGCGGCGTAGTCGATCAGCGTGGGAGCGGCGGCCGAGGCCGAGGGCGCGCCGACACCGGCGGACGCCGCACCCAACCCGGCCAGCGCCGCGGCGGATGCGTACCGCAGTACGTCACGCCGGGAAACCGGGCGTGATCGCCGAGGGCGGTGAGTCCCCGGGGAGTCCTGCATCGCATGATGTTAACAATGAGGCTGTTGTTAATGGTGTTGCACTCGCCGGGCGGGTTCAACCCCGGTGCGCCATCTCCGCATATGAGGACCCGCCGCCAGGTTTTCACCAGGACTTAAGGTTCTCATGGTCGTCCCTCAGCCGAGTCTCAGGTAACTTGAGCGCTCGTCGACAGGCCGACATGGCAGGCGACAGGTGACCCTTAGCGTTAAGGAGCAGCTGTGCAACTAGCTCGTCGCAACCCCTACGCCACCGTTGGCGCCGCGCTTGCAGCCGCAGGCCTGATCGCCGTCACACCGGCCGCCCCAACGACATCGGACCTGCAGCAGCGCGCAGTGCAGCTCACCTCGGCCGCGGCGGCCGTCGATCCGATCAGCGTTCTGGGCGAGATCCCCGCTGCCCTGCAAACAAATTTCAGCGATGGCCTGAGCGACATGTCCGCCGGCGTGGCAGCTTTTGACGCGGGCCACGTGCTCGCCGGCCTGAACGACTTCCTCACCGCCCCGGCGAATCTCTTCCTCGATCCCGCGGAGAATGTCTACCTGGGTCTGGCCGACGCCGTTACGGGACAGTCGCTTGCCTTGAACGCCTTTGAGTTCAGTCCCGCAAATCCCGGGACCGCCCCGGATCTGGTCCAACTTACCGCCATTGTGCACGAACAGACCCAGGCGCTAGCGGCCGATCCGAGCTTGTCGAACTTCCTCGCGAGTCTGGATGTGCTCTTCTACACCATCCCCAAGGATCTGTTCATGGAGTCGCTGGGCGGGTTGGCGGGGGTGCTGGATCCCGGTGCTGTCGCGGCGGCCGCCGACCCGGCGTTCACCGCCACGCTGGCCGAGCTGCCCACCCTGCTGCTGAGCCTGATCCCCTGAGTAAGGACGCTATTCCGTAGTAGCCCTGCGTCAGATCCGCTCGGTCAGCTCTGCCGGATGTGTCAGCGAATTGTCCAGGTGCTGCCGACCGAACGGCCCTGTTACTGGGGCCCTGCCACGTGGCTTACCGGCGACTCCGCGGCCAACGCGGCACCGAGTCGGCGCGTCGCGGCAGACAGCTGCGTCCCCAGACGGGTGACCGCCGCACCGGTCAGCGGCTCGGTGCTGGGGACCAGGCTGAGCATCAGGGCGATGCGGGATCCCGAGTCCAGGATCGGCGAGTCGATGTGGCTCACCTCGTAGCTGCGGTCAGTGGCCAGGCTGGTCGGGAACCACTCCTCGGTGTGGATCAGTTCGTCGGTCAGCGCCTGCGCCAATTGGCTTAGCCGGGTGGACCGGACCTCGGCACTGCGCACGATCAGCGCCAGTTCCCGCAGACGCAGATCGGGCAGGATGTGCAGACCGACCGCGTAGCCACGCCGCTTGGCGGCGGCCAGCGCCCGGCGATAGCGATCGCGCACGTCCTCGGGCAGCGCGGACAGCCACTGCTCCCGGGCGTCGGGCCCGGCCCAGGCAAGGATCGACGCGCCATACGGCGGGCGGTGCGGGAACTGGGTGCCGATGGGCATTGGGTCACCGCCGCCGTGCCGGCTGCGGATCTGATCGACCACGGTGGAGTAGTCATCGCTGACCGCGAACGCAATACAGTGCGCGCCGGTCGCCGCCGACAGCTCGGCCATCGCCGGGCGGGCCAACACCAGGGCCGGATAGCGGCCCGCCGCCTCTCGGCCGAGGCGGACCATGGCGGGACCCAGGTGGTAGGTCTTGGCCACCGGGTCGCGCAGCAGCCAGCCGGCCCGCAGCAGCTCGGCCAGCATCGAATGGCAGCTGGCCTTATGCACGCTCAACCGGCGCGACACTTCCGCCAACGACAACCCTTGGCTCCCAACACCCGCCAGGTGCTCAAACAGGTTCACCACCCGCTCGGTCTGCGGGGACGGACGCGGCGCCACAACCGCAATGGTCGCACAATGCGACTGGTTGCGGTGCGATGTGCGACCGTGTGACGATTGCCACAATGAAGGATCTGCGCGGCAAGGTTGCGGTCGTCACCGGTGGAGCCGGGGGTATCGGCCAAGCCCTCGGCCGGCGCTTCGGCGGCGAGGGCATGAAGGTCGTGTTGGCCGACGTCCTGGCCGATCCCCTGGATGAGGCGACCCGAGCGTTGGCGGACAACGGCATTGAGGCCGTCGGGGTGGTTACCGACGTCACCGACTACTCCTCGGTCGAGGCGCTGGCCACGGAGGTGCTGCGGCGTTTCGGCGCGGTGCACGTGGTGTGCAACAACGCCGGCACCGGCGGGGTCTCCGAGGGCTACATGTGGGAACACGACCTGGCCGACTGGCGCTGGGGCATCGACGTCAACGTGCTGGGCGTCATCCATGGCATCAAGGCCTTCGTGCCGATCCTGCTCGAGCAGGGCGACGGACACGTGGTCAACACCTGCTCGGGCAACGGCGGGTTCGCGCCCATCGCCCGGGGCGCCATGGGTGGACCGGCCACCGCGGTCTATCCGATGACCAAGGCCGCGGTGCTCTGCCTGACCGAGAGCCTTTACACCCACTTGCAGATGACCGGGACGCGGGTGCGGGCGCATGTGCTGTTCCCGGGTGGCTTTCTGAACACCGGCATCTGGGAGTCGTGGCGGCACCGCCCGCCGCGCTACGCCGCGACCCAGCAGCGGCGCACCCCCGAGCCGACGCTGGCGAAGGTTGTGGAGCGCTTCGAGGCCGCCGGCGCACGAGTCGAGTTCACCCCGCTCGAAAGCGTCGCCGACCAGGTCGTGGACGGAATCGCCGCGGACCGGTTCTGGATGATGGGCCCGCCCACGCCGGCCGATCAGGTGGTGAGCGCCAAAGCGGCATCGATCCTCGCGCGCGGCGAACCCGACTACCTGGTCGACGTTCTCGGCCAACACGCCGAGGCTGAACCAGCAGCCGAAGGAGGAATGCGTTGAGCACCACCACAGTTCGCTACGGTCCTCGCCAACCCGAGGCGCAGGTCGACCACGAGATCGACGCCACCAAGGCACCCATCGCCACCGAGGCGGTGACCATCAGCTACCTCACCGACCCCGAGATCGTCGCCGCCGTGCTGCCCAGGCCGCTAAAGCCGGCGGCCGAACCCCTGGTGCGCATCCAGCTGCAGCGGGTCCGCATCGCGGGTATGCCGACGTTTACGTCGGCGGTGTTCTCGGTGACCGCCCGGCACGACGATCTGCACGGCGACTATCCGCTGTTCATGCCCCAGTCCACCGAGCAATCGGTCACCGGCGGCCGCGAAACCTTCGGCGAGCCGAAGAAATTGGCGCACATCGCGGTGGAGCGCGACGGCCAGAGCGTCACGGCAGGCGTCGACCGGTTGGGGCATCAGCTCATCCGGGTGACCGGCCGGGTGACCGGTACGGCCCCGCTGCCGCCGGATCAGGTGAACACCGAGTTCTACTTCAAGTTCCTGCGTGCCCCCGACGGCGCCGGGATCACCGACCCGCACCTGGTGTACGGCGAATACCACCGGCACTACGAGCTGCTGGAGACCATCGACGGCACCGTCGAGTTGGGTGAGTCGCCGCTGGATCCGGTGGCCGACATCGTGATCCGCCAGATCACCTCGATCACCTGGTGTCGTCGGCGCACCGTCCAGGTGGGCCGGATCGCGGCGCGGGTGCCGGCCGAGTGGCTGCTGCCGTATGTGCACCAGCGCTATGACGACGTGGCGCTGCTCGCCGCCCCGCGGCCCGAGCCGGCGCGGGCATAGTCGCATGGACCGGTACACGGTTATTTCGGCCGACTGCCACGCCGGCGCGGATCTGCTCGATTACCGCGACTACCTCGATCGGCGGTACCGCGACGAATTCGACGGCTGGGCACAGACCTACGTCAACCCGTTCGGCGACCTCACCGAACCCGACGCCGAGCGCAACTGGAACAGTGAGCGGCGCAACGCCGACCTGGATGCCGAAGGCATTGCGGGGGAGGTGATCTTCCCCAATACCGTGCCGCCGTTCTTTCCGCAGGCAAGCCTGGCCGCCCCGGAGCCGGAGACCGCACGGGAGCTCGAGCTGCGCTGGGCCGGCCTGCGCGCGCACAACCGCTGGCTGGCCGACTTCTGCTCCGCCTCGCCGGAGCGCCGCGCGGGCGTGGGCCAGATCCTGCTCGCAGACCTCGACGCAGCACTCGCCGAGGTAGCACAGATCGCCAAGTTGGGGTTGCGCGGCGGCGTGCTGTTGCCCGGAGTCGCCCCCGGTACCGGCATCCCTCCGCTCTACGCCGAGCACTGGGCACCGCTGTGGGCGGCGTGCGAGCAGGCGGGCGTGGTGGTCAACCACCACGGCGGCAACGCCGGACCGCCCCCGACCGACGGGTGGGGCAGCTCGTTCGCGGTGTGGGTGTACGAGACCCATTGGTGGGCGCACCGCGCGCTGTGGCACCTGATCTTTTCCGGGGTGCTGGATCGTCACCCGGACCTCACCGTGGTGTTCACCGAACAGGGCGCCGGGTGGATACCGGCGACGCTGAACTCGCTGGACGTCGCCGCCGCCCGCTACGCCCGACCGAACTCGGCGATCGCCCGCTTCGCCGGGCCCACCGCCGGCTCGCTGACCCTCAAGCCCAGCCAGTACTGGGCCCGGCAGTGTTACGTCGGTGCCAGTTTCATGCGTCCCGTCGAGTGCGCCGAGCGGGACGGGATCGGCGTGGACCGCATCATGTGGGGCAGCGATTACCCGCACTACGAGGGGACCGCGCCCTACACCCGGGAGGCGCTGCGCCACACCTTTGCCGGCGTCCCGACCGCCGAGGTGGCGGCCATGGTCGGCGGGAATGCGGCGGCGGTGTACGGCTTTGACCTCGACGCGCTCGCCCCGTTGACCGCCCGCATCGGCCCGACCGTGGCCGAGGTCGCCGAGCCGCTGGCGGCGGTGCCCGCCGACGCGCGCAGCACCGTGTTCGAGCCCGATCCCATCCGCACCTGGTAGCGAAAGGCCCACCGTGAACCCGTATCTCATCATCTCCGCCGACACCCACGCGGAGCTGCCGACCGAGCGGTACCGCGAATACGTCGACCCCGAATACCGGGAGGACTTCGAGGCCTACCTGGCGGAGAAGACCGCGGCGGCGCAGGCCGGCGGCTTCATCGACGAGCAGTTCGCCGAGGAATGGTTCGCCGCGCACGGTGAAGGCATCGCCGGCGGCTGGGATGTGGCGCTGCGGGACAAGGAGCTCGACGGCGACGGGGTGGTCGAGAGGTCATCTTCCCCGACGCCGACGCCGTGACCGGGGGTCGCCGGGGGCGCCCGTTTTGGGCGCCGGCCTGGGCGGCGGCCGCGTAGAAACTGTTGGCCCAGCCGCTGGCCGACAGCTGCCACAGGTACAGCAGCGCGGTGCCGGCCAGCAGGACGATCACCGCGCCGCGGGGGCACCGCGATTCCGCCGCGCGCGCCGCCAGCTGCTCGGGCGCGGTGATCGTCACCCCTCGATCCTCACCGACCGGCGTGGGTGCCCGATGGGCCGCTGCTATGCGCCGGCTGTGAGCGGCAGCCGCACGGTGAATGCGGTGTGGCCCGGTGCGCTGTGCACCTCAATGCTGCCGTGGTGCGCCTTGATCACCGCCGACACGATCGCCAAGCCCAGCCCGGTGCTGCCGCCCTTGCGGGATCGGGAGGTGTCGCCGCGCGCGAACCGCTCGAACACTTCCGGTTGCAGCTGCTCGGGGATGCCCGGCCCGTTGTCGATCACCTGCAGCACGGCGTGGGTGGCTGCGGTGGCCAGTTGGGTGGTCACCACGGTGCCCGGACCGGTGTGGACGCGGGCGTTGGCGAGCAGGTTGGTCAGCACCTGATGCAGCCGGGCTTCGTCACCGGCGACGATCACCGGCTCGGCGGGCAGGTCCAACTTCCACTCGTGGTCCGGGCCGGCGACGTGTGCGTCGGAGACCGCGTCGACCGCCAGCCGGGACAGATCGACCGGTTCGCGTTGCAGCGGCCGACCCGAGTCCAGCCGGGCCAGCAGCAGCAGATCCTCCACCAGATGGGTCATCCGCTCGGTCTCCGACGCCACCCGGCTCATCGCGTGCGTCACCGCGTCGGAGTCGTCCCGCATGCGTTGGGCCAGTTCGGTGTAGCCGCGGATCGCGGCCAGCGGGGTGCGCAGTTCGTGGCTGGCGTCGGCGACGAACTGACGCACCCGGGTTTCGCTGGCCTGCCGCGTGGACAGTGCCGTCGCGATGTGGTCGAGCATCCGGTTCACCGCCGACCCGAGCCGGCCCACCTCGGTGTAGGGGTTGGCGTCCGGTTCGGGTACCCGCACCGGCAGCGTCACCTCCCCGCGGTCCAGCGACAGGTTCACCACCTCACCGGCGGTTTGGGCCACCCGGGTCAGCGGCGCCAGCGCGCGCCGGATGATCAGCATGCCAACGGTGATCGCGGCGGCCACCGCGACGGCGGTGACGACCGCGAAGATCAGCAGCACCCGGATCATGGTGTCGTCGACGTTGGCCATCGGCAGCCCGGTGACGATGACGGCGCCGCCGTGGCGGGCATGCGCGGCGACCACCCGGTAGCGGCCCAGCCCGTCCACGTCCAGCGTCACCGGCCG
>PPEA01000358.1 GCA_002967005.1 Mycobacterium talmoniae | reverse complement strand
CCGCCGGCGTCCCGGCGTTCGACTTCCCCTACGTGGTCGGGCCGCCCGGCATCGGGTTCGGCGCGCCGATGAGCCTCAGCGCCGCCATCAAGGCAAGGGCGTCGGAACCGGAATCCGCTGCGGCGGCGGCCGCGGCTTCCGCGGCCAAACAGGCCCGGCGGCGTCGGCGCCGGACCGGCCTGACCGATCTCGGGCACCGCTACGAATACCTGGATGCATCCGCGGGCGGCGGCGAGCGGGTGGCCGCGGTGACCGCCTCGGCTCAGGGCGCGGGAACCCTGGGGTTCGCCGGCACCGCCCACAAGGCCGGCGCCGAGCACGCGGCCGGATTAACCACGCTGACCGACGATTCGCTCGAGAGCGGCCCGCGGATGCCGATGATGCCGAGCAGCTGGGCGACCGACATCGAGGAACCCCCACCGGGCGACGACGGCTGACGGGCGCCGTTGCGGCTCAGCCGTGTTCGGCGATGTCGGCGAGCCGATCCAGTGAGGCGCGCAGCCGGTCGGCGGTAGTGTCACGGGCGCGGGGGAGCCGGTTTCGGTCGGTCAACTGCGACCAGTCGTAGGTGTGCGTGACCCGGGTGTGGGTGGCGTCGATGGGGTCGAGTTCCCAGCGCCACAGGTGCCCCGGCGGGCGGCGACCCGGTTCCGACGGTCGCCAAGCGATCCGGCGGGCCTCGTCGAACTCCACTACGTGGTTCTCCCGGATGCTGCCCAGGGTCAGCCGCATCCTGAAAACATCGCCGACACCGCGAACCCGCTGTCCCGCTTCGGCTTCGGCGAGGTTGTCGTTGCCGTCCCAGCGCGGTTGTTGCGCGGGATCGGCAATCAGCTCGAAGATGCGATCGGCGGCCGCGGCGATCTCGCGGCTTGCGCTCACCACCCGGGGGACATCGGTGTCGTCGGCCATGGCTTCACCCTACGTAGTTCGACCTGACCATGCTGACCTCCGAACGCGGTGAGTACCGGTGCGCAAGGGCTTAAGCCAGGTAGCGTCTCGGGTATGCAGAGCGCCGACCCGCCTGTGCCGCAGTACCCGATCGAGTCGGTCGACAATGCGCTGAAGCTGCTGTTGCTGCTCGGCGAACAACCCGAGATCCGGCTCACCGAGGCCACCCGGTATCTGGGGGTGGCGTCGTCGACCGCGCACCGGTTGTTGGCGATGTTGGCCTACCGCGGCTTTGTCCGCCAGGACCCGGTGTCGAAGGCGTATCGACCCGGTCCGGCGCTGACCGGGGTCGCGTTCGCGGTGTTCGGCCGGCTCGACATCCCGCGGGTCGCGGCGCCGGTGCTGCGCGACATCAGTGACCGGCTGCGCGAAACCGCGCACATCGGGGTGCTCGACGGCGCCAGCGTGCGCTTCATCGCCGCGGTCGAAGGCCCGGCCGCGGTGCGGGTGGCCTCCCGGCTGGGTCGCAGCCTGCCTGCGCACTGCACGTCCACCGGCAAGGCCATGTTGGCTCAACTGCCCGAGCCGGAGCTGCACCGGCTGCTGCCCGGCGAGGAGCTGCAGCGCGTCACGGAGCATTCGATCGGCAGCAGATCGCAACTGTTCGACGAGCTTTCGAAAGTCCGGGCACAGGGTTACGCCACAAACCGCGAAGAAAGCGAGACGGCGTCGCCTCGGTCGCGGTGACGATCCCGACCCGCGCGCCCGGGCTGCGGCTCGCCGTTAACGCCGCCGCCCCGGTCCACCGGCTCAGCGAAGCCCAGTACCCCGGGGTGGCGGAGGTGTTGGTGGCGGCGGCCACCGAGATCGGGGATCAACTCGGCTGAACCGCAGCCCCCCCCCCCCCGCGATTCCTACTGGCCCCGCACCGCGGCGACCGCCTTGACCAACAGGTCGGACATGACCTGTTCGGGGTTGAGGTCAGGGTCGGTGCCGCCCATCACGACGACCGTGGTGCGATCGTCGAGCGCCGCGCTGTAGACGTAATCGGGGTCGTCGCCGGAATCGACGGTGAGCTTGGCCGCGCTGGTGGTGACACCGGCGATGGCGGGCGCCGGCACGGGTTGGGCCGTTCCGCTCGCCTCCGGGGAGCCGGACAACTTCACCTGGTCGCAGCCCGCGGGAACCGGGGTGGCCTTGATGGGCTGGGGCAGCTTCAACGCGACGACGTCGATGTTGCCTTGGTCGCCCTCCCCGCGGATGCCGGCGGCCTGGGCGCCCACCGACGGCTCGGCGTAGGGCGGGATGATCAGCGCGCGGCATTGCGGCGGATCAACCTGGGCGCCGGTGAAGGCGTTGATGCCGGAGCCGTCGATGTCGGCTTGGGACAAGGTTTTCGCCGGCTCGGCCTGGGGATTGAAACCCGCCGGGAAGGCGTCCTTGACGCTGTCGACCCGGGCGATGTCGTAGTCGACGGCGGCGGGCGCTGCCGAGGTGGCCGCGGGGGACGATGGCTGCGGCTGCGTCGACGAGTCGGCGGGCGCGCTTTCGGTGGAATCGCCGCAGGCGGCGAGGGTGACGCCGACGCCGACGGCGATCAGCAACGAAACGGCGTGACGGGTGGTACGTCGCGGGGAAGTCATCAGATCTCCTGGTTGATGGTGGTGTAGTCCGAACCCTGCCCGACACCGCGAGATGAGCACCCGATCCGCATCGGGCGGATCGGGTGCTCACCGGGAACTTTCGCGGGTCGCATGACCTTGACCTAGGCCGGCTAGGTCAGCGCCACATCACCACCACCACCACCAGTGCCGCCAGAAGTGGTGGTGGTGATGCCAGTGGTGGTCCGGCATCGGCGCGTTGTGCCAGCCCGCGGCGGCGACCTGGTTGTCTTGGACGGCCGGGGCGGCCTGCGCCGCCGGCACCGCACCGAATAGCATCGCACCGGCGACTGCGGCGGCACCGACCGCGCCAGCAGCCGTGCGGCGTGCTGACCTCACCGAGATCGACATGACACCCTCCTTCGTATCGGTTGTTTGTTGATCACAAGTCGGATAACTGCGTCCTTACGGCGACGATATTAACCCGACGACAATGCTTCGCAAAAGTTTTCAGCCGGGTGTGTGATCTATCTATCAATTCGACGGTAGCAACCTCGTGGAATTGTTGTCCCAAGCGGTGCGTGCAGCGGAGCCCCCGGTCCGGTCGGCCAGCTGCGCGGCGGTTGCGGCGCCTCCGCCGTTGCCCTTCGCAGTAGTTCAGTAGATGCAACGCTACAGGTAGAGACGCTTTGTGCGGCTACGTACCCGAGCATTTCCGTAGTTCAGTAACTCCGCGTCCGGGCGTCGGCCGACCGCGGCGCAGGTGCCACTATGGCCGTGTTTGGATAATTGCTGCAGCAATCCAAAATAATCTGGTTACAATTCCAATTCGAGGATATTTGCACGGCTCCAGAAATGGTGTTTTTCGCTGGGCAAAATGAAGTGTCCGATCTCGTCTGGTCGGCCGACCACGACGCGGGGCCCTGGCCTTGGCTGACCTGCGCTGCGAGTGGTGCCAACCAGGGGCGGGCGATATCGCGGGGGACAAAATTCGGGCGCCGCAATGCCGCCGCGGCGGACCCACCGGAAAACTCAGTGCCGCTTCGCCGGCATCGGGGTGTCCGTCCGTTCATCGCGGATGCGGACCGTTACCCTCAGGGCATGCCCGCCGTAACGCCGTTGCATACCGGCTGAACTACGGACATACTGACACTCGGATCTACTGATAGAGCGTCTCGGCCTGCCACACGTGGCGCTCCGGTTCTTCCTGTAAGCGCACGTGCGGGCCCAACAGCGGATGGACCGAAACCAGGGCCCCGCCGTGGGTGGGGGATTCCTGACCTTCCCGGCTCAACAGCAGCCGACGGTGGTTCCAGGTCGGCAGCGGCGCGTCCACCAACCGCCCGTGCGGGTAGAGCACGGAGAAGTCGACCGCGGCGCCCGCGCTGTGCAGATCCGCCACAAACCCGCGCAACCCGTGCGGCAACGGCTGCGCGCGACGCAGCGCGGCCAGCGCGGCCATCGGCACGTCGAGGCTGCCGGCGGTCTGCTCGAGCGCTCGGGTCAGCAGTGGGTGCGGCGCCAGCTCGCCGAAGACACGGTAGCCGTCCTCCAACGCGGCCCGCACCGCGGCGGCGAAACGCACCATGCGGCGCATATTGTCCGCCCAATAGCGGGCATTGCACTCCGGCTGCTCGCGCGGGTCATATTGCGTTGCCGAATAGAACGGAATCTTCGGTGGCGTCGGGGTGAGCTCGGCGAGCGCGGCGGTCAGGTCATCCAGGATCGGATCGACCTGGGGTGAGTGGAAGGCGACATCGGTGGGGATCTCGCGGGCCATCACGTCGCGCTGCTCCCAGGCGGCCACCAACTCGCGAACCGGCTGGGCGGCGCCGGCAATCACCGTCGACTGCGGCGACGGCACCACCGCCACCACCACGGTGTCGTTGACGCCGTGCACGGTGAGCTCCGAAAGCACCTGCTGGGCCGGCAGTTCCACCACCGCGGTGGCCCCGCTGGCCGGCGACGGCGGGACATCAGCTGGACGACGGGAGATGAC
>PPEA01000357.1 GCA_002967005.1 Mycobacterium talmoniae | reverse complement strand
CCGGTTCGACGGCCGGTACCCCGGGCACCGCGTCGTAGCTGACGAAGTCGTCGCAGGCCGCCGCCAGCGCCCGGCTGGTCGACCCGGCCACCCCGATGCCGACCACGTAGCGGCCCAACCGCTTGCAGCGCTGCGCCAGCGGGATGTAGTCGGAGTCGCCGGCCACGATCACCACGTGGGTCAGATCCGGCAGCCGGAACATGTCCTCGACGCGTCGACGGCTAGCCGGATGTCGGCGCCGTTCTTGCCGTAGGCCGCGGCCGGGAACAGCTGCACCAGGTCGACCGCGCGGCCCACCAGCTGCTCGCGGTAGCCGGTGTTGACCTCGGCCGACCAGTCCGCGTAGGCGCGGGTGAGCACCAGGGTCCCGAACGACGACGCGAAGTCGATGATCGCGCCGACGTCGACGGTGGCCCGCGCCAGCTTCTCGGCCTGCTTGGCCAGCCCCTTGGCCTTGTCCCGCTGAAAGGAGTTGCGGCCGTTGACCTGGTCGTAGCGCGAGATGACGATGTTGTCGAAGTCGAGGTAGACCGCCACCCGGGTGTCGCCGGTGTCCATGCCCCCAGTGTGGGGTATGCGGGTGTGCGGTGGCTGGTTATGTGCCGAGGTGTCGCCTCAGCCCGCCTTCCTACGGCGGCCCGGCCCGCATACCCACACTTTGCGCGGCACGACGCAGTTCATCGTCATGGGCGACCATGACGTCGGAGCCGACGCGCATCGCCACAGTCAGGTGGATGGCATCCAGGGTGCGCAATGCGCCCGGCGCACTCGGCGCGTCGTCGATGTCGCTCCGATCCACCTCCACCAAGTTGACCATCGACAGCAACTCTTCTGCCTCCGCGGCATCAATCTCCGGCTGGCGGTTGGCTTGGCAAAGGATTTCGGTTCGTAACAACGCGGACGACACGATGGTGTGATGCCGCTCGGCCAGCTGATCCCGATACCGCTTGGTTTGCTGGGTAATGCGCCGAGCACCGGGGCCTGGCCCGACGGTCAAGACTCGAAGCGCCGCTGAGGTATCCACATAGGCGATCACTCGCCGCGCATCTCATTCAGAACGTCGAGGGCGTCACGCTCCGTTCGGCGCGCAGGGATGTCCGTGAAGCGTTTGGCCTTGCCCGGCCGCGCCAGTCGCACCTGGCCAGCAGCCACCAGGCGTTCATAAGCTGTGGCAGCGGGCGGGATCAGCACCGCCACCACTTCGCCGTGGTTCGTCACCTCGATGACCTGGCCCTTCTTGACGTCATCGAGGACCCGGGCTGAGTTGTTGCGGAGTTCGCGAGCTGCGATCTTGCGCACGGCACACCCTTCCGGAAGACATAGCAATCGTAGCCACCGCTAGCGGTACCACCGGGGGATCAGCTCGGGGTCCGGTAGCGGATACTGACCGAAGAATCCGGCCGGGTCGCCGCGCAGCACCTGGGCGTTTTCGATCTCGGCGCGTCTTCGGATCGCATCGAGGCGAGCCCGCTCGGCGTCGCGGTGCTTGGCGTATTCGCGCAGTACCCATCGGGTGGTCAGCACGACCACGGTGATTACGACGGCGGCCAGGATGAACCACCGCAGCCACCACAGAATGGCGACGATCAGCAGGACGCCGAACGCGGCCGTTCCGCTCCCGTCCCTGCGACTACTCATGGTCGTCACGGTAGATGGCGGGTACGACAACTTATTGGCGCTCGGACCCGCTCAGCGCCCTGGTATCACCGGCGCTATCCGTTTCCAGAAGGTGTTAGTGGTTCGGTCCCGGGGCTGGTGGGGCTCCTGAGACGACGGGCGCCAGTTTCAACCGTTGCGCCAGCCCCGACGCCCGCACCACCCGGCGGCCCATCGCGGCGCGCACCGCGGTCTCCGAGCCGACCACTCGCACCGTGCGCTTAGCCCGGGTGACCGCGGTGTAGAGCAGTTCGCGGCTCAACAACCGGGAGTCCGCCGGCAGCAGCACCGTCACGTCGTCGGCCTGGCTGCCCTGGGATTTGTGGATGGTCATCGCGTGCATGGTGTCCACGTCGGCCAGCCGGCTGGGCGCGAACTCCAAAACCCGGTCCGCGCCGACGATCACCGCCCGCTTGCCGTCCAGCCACCCGGTCACGGCGCCGCTCCGTCGTCGGCATCATCGGGCAGCAGCGGACCGTCGCCGGTGCCGACCATCGCCGCCAGGGTGCGCGGATTCTGCCGGGTCAATGCCTCCACCTCCAACGCATCCAGGCTGATCCATCGCCCGGATTTGGGGGCGGTGATCAGCAGCCGCGACCCGTTGCGGGTGTCGACGCGGCGGAGCTGAACCTCGGCGAATTCGTTGGCGACGGTGAGCGGTTCGCCCACCGTACCGTCGAGCAGCCCGGCCAGGTCGTCGTTCACAGGAACACCGCCAGGTTCTGCATCCGCAACACCGACTCGTCGACGGTGATGGTGCGCCGCGCCAACTTCCAGCGGTCGCCGTCGCGGCGCAACACGTCGTCGCGGCCGCAGGACACCAGGGCGGCTTCGTTGACGTCGCCGCGGCTGCGGAACAGCAGCTCGGCCGATTGCACCTGCAGTTCGTCGGGGTCCGCGCCGGCGAAGCTGCGCACGTTGGTGATGAAGTGCCGCAGCCGCGACGGCGGATCCTCGGTCCAGGCATGTTCGGTGGCGAACCGCGCCACCCGGCGCTGCAGCGAATACTTGTTCTCGTCGAAATGCGCCATCCCGGGTGCGGTGTCGAACCCGGCGCCCAGCGCGGTGGTGACCCGCACCGGCATCAGGTAGCGGATGTCGTCGGTCAGCGTGTCCAGCCAGGCCTCGTAGTGTTGGGCATCCAGCAGATAGGCCTCATCGACCAGGAACTGGTGCGCCTGCAGGTGCCGGGGATCGTTGAACGGCAACGGTTTCACGTCGTCTCCAGGTGGTCGGCCCACAGCCGCAGCAGGGCGCGCTGGTTGTGTTCGTTGTAGCCGACTTGGGCGTATCCGGGCCCGTGAAACGCCTCGGCCGGCAACGGGTCGACGACCGGTCGGTCATCGGCGAGCAGACCCATCCGGCTGTTGAGCAACAGCCGCCGCGCCATCGTCCCGCCGGCGGTGTTGGTCAACGACACCCAGTTCTCCACGTCGTCCTGCTCGAACATGCCGGTCGACCCGAAACACATTAGATACGCCCGATACGACTTCTGCTTGAACTCCGCCGGCGCGGCGGCGTCGACGGCGAACCACGAACACACCTCGGTCTGGTTGTGACTGATCGGCTGCCATTGCCGAATCGAGATGAACGGCAACACATCGTGGCCGTCTTCGACCTTGGGCCAGTTGTGCACGAAGCTCAGGTTCGGAAAGCACGACGCCGCCGACACCATGAACCCGTCCTCGCCGACCACCCGTTGCTGCTCCCGGGTCCAGACCTGTTCGGCGCGGGCGATCATCTCGTCGGGGTAGCCGACGTAGCGCATCCGCTCGGCGAACGTGCCCGGCGGCAGCTTGTAGGTGGTGCCGCCGCCCTTGCCGGCCCAGTAGGTGGCCCCGTCCTTGCGTTTTTGCGCCTTGGGTTCCCGGAACAGCCCGATCTCGACGACCGAGGTGTGGGTGTGCGGGGTGTGGTACATGTCCCCGGCGAAATTCTCCGCGCCGATCTTCCAGTTCGCGTTGATCCGCCAGCGCTGCGGGCCGCGCACCTCCAGGCCGTGCGGGCTCTGGTTGGTGTAGAAGTCCAGGTAGAACCGGAAGTCGCCTAGGTAGTCGGCCAGCGGCTCGGCGTGCGGATCCAAACTGATGAACAGCAACCCGTTGTAGCTGCCCAGATTCGGTGCGGGTAACAGGGACTGCCCGGTTTTGGCGAACCCCGCGTCGCCGCCGTAGGCTCCCGGTGAAACGGCAGCCCGGTGATCCGGCCGTCGTTGCGGTAGGTCCAGCCGTGATAGGGGCAGCGGAAGTTCGACGCATTGCCCAGCTCGGCCCGACACACCTGCATGCCCCGGTGCAGGCACATATTGAACATGGCCCGCACCACGCCCTCGGAGTCCCGGGTGATGATGAACGAATCGTCGAGCACCCGGCGCACCACGTAGTCACCGTTGTGCGGGATCTCCGATTCGTGCGCGACGAACACCCACGCCCGGCTGAACAGCCGCTCCTTTTCCAGCGCGAAGATCTCGGCGTCGTTGTAGATGTGGGCGGGGATCATCCCGCGCCGGACATCGGCGAAGACGCTGCTGTGGTCGGTCACCGGGCTCCCCAAGCACATTTGTCTGGTTAGCAGAGATGTATTCCTCTACTAAGAGAATGCTCCCGCGGCGCCGCAAGGTCAACGCAAACGCCAAAGATGTACTAATGCTACGGAAATAGTGCTACAGTTAGTCGTTAATCGCGACGGTTTCGACAGGTAAGGGGCGACCATGACCGGCGGGCTGCACAAATTCGTCATCATGTCGCTGGTGGTCGCTTTCGCGGCGTTCGGCCCGAGCGAGCTGCTGGCCTACTGGTGGGTGACGCGACCGCCGGGCTGGGCCGAGCAGGCCCAACCGGCCCGCTGGGTGGTGGGCACGCTCGAACCGCGCACCCCGGATCCGATC
>PPEA01000356.1 GCA_002967005.1 Mycobacterium talmoniae | reverse complement strand
TGCTGGTGCCGCTCGGTTGGGCGCCCGGCGGCGGGAGCCGCGCCGAACCCGCCCCTTGTGATCGCGTCGACCTGTCCTACGGCACCAGGCTGGCCGATCAGCACGTCCGCTGTGTGCTGCGGGTCAATGCCCACCTGAACCTGGAGGTGACCAGCGATCCGGCGTGGTCGTTCGTGGTGCGCCGCGACGGTGCCGCGGGCCAAGCGTTCCGGGAACCCACCGACGCGATCGGGGAGACCGGGGTGGTCCCGCTGCTGCAGGACATCGACGACGACGGCATCCCCGAGCTGCTGGTGGTCACCGGCCGGGGCGGCAGCGGCGGTGAGCCCATGGCGGTATGGCGGTTGGCCGACCAAACCCAGCAATTCGTCCGTGCCGGTGACCTATTCGGCAAGCGGCTGTTCTACCGCACCCCGGAGGCTTCTTCGGCAACTACGCGCACGCCAGCGCGATGTCGGGCGGCGTCACGCTGTATCGGTGGGCGAACAACACGCTGACCGAGGTCGCGGTGCTCGAGATGGCGGTCGCCGCCGACCGGCCGCCCGCTGACCGACCCGACTGGGTGCGCAACGGCAACACGCTGTGCGCGCTGAGCAGCGGTGACCAGGGTGCCGCGCTGCGGGCTGCCGGCATCGACCCCGGCACCGCGCAGCAGCGGTTCTGCTCGCAACCGTGGGTCGCCACCGTCTACCGCGGCTGAAATCGGTTAGCGTCAGTCGGGTGAGGGCCGCACCCGAGTCGTCGGCGTCCCAGCGGGAGATCACTACGGAGATCGCCCGCATCGCCGCGGACTACCCGCGCGGCGGTGTGGAGACCCAGCCGCGGCTGGATTACCCGCCGTATCGCAGCAGCCGGTGGCGGCATCCCCGGCGGCCGTTGCAGCCGGTGGATCCGGCGGAGATCGAACGTTGGGCACCGTGTTTCGGCGACACTGACGTCGACCCGCTCGACGCCGACCTGACCGCCGGGAGGGCGGGTGAGCCGATCGGGGAGCGCATCATCGTGACCGGCCGGGTCCTGGACGGGGCGGGCCGGCCGGTCGTCGGCCAACTGGTCGAGATCTGGCAGGCCAACGCGGCGGGTCGCTACCGGCATGCCCGCGACCAGCACCCGGCGCCCCTGGACCCCAACTTCACCGGCACCGGCCGCTGCCTGACCGGGCCGGACGGCAGCTACCGCTTCCTCACCATCAAGCCCGGCCCGTACCCGTGGCGCAACCACCACAATGCCTGGCGGCCCGCGCACATCCATTTCTCGGTGTTCGGGACCGCGTTCACCCAACGCCTGGTCACCCAGATGTACTTTCCCGGCGACCCGCTGTTCGGGTTGGACCCGATCTACCAGTCCATCGTCGACCCGGCCGCCCGCGCTCGGCTGGTCGCGGTCTACGACCACGACCTGACCCAGCCCGAATACGCGACCGGCTACCGCTGGGACATCGTGCTGTCCGGCAATCAGCGGACCTGGACCGAGCATGGCTGAGTTCGTCGTGACTCCGGGCCAGACGGTGGGCCCGTTCTTTCATTGCGCGCTGCCCTATCCCGGCGACCACCGGCTGATCGGCGACGCGCACCGCGACGCCATCCGGTTGCACGGCACGGTCTACGACGGCGCCGGCGACGGCGTCCCCGATGCGCTGCTCGAACTGTGGCAACCCGACCCCGCCGGCAGCATCGTGCAGCGGCCCGGCTCACTGCGCCGCGACGACGACACCTTCACCGGCTGGGGCCGCTGCGCCACCGACACCGCGGGCCACTACCGATTCAGCACGCTGACACCGGGGCCGACGACGGCCGGGCGGCCCCCGTTTTTCGCGATCACCGTCTTCGCCCGCGGACTGCTGAACCGCCTGTTCACCCGCGCCTACCTACCGGGAGCCGACCCGGACGGCGAGCCGCTGCTGGCCGGGCTGGACAGCGCCCGTCGGGAAACCCTGCTGTGCCAAACGGATTCGGGTGGCTACCGCTTCGATATCCACCTGCAGGGGCCGGAGGAGACGGTCTTCCTCGAGTATCGCGGTGACCGGCCATGAATTTGTTGTGGCCGGGGGATCAGCGCGCCGGCGCGCTGATGACCGATGCGGCGCTGCTGGCGGCGATGGTCGCGGTGGAGTCCGCCTGGTTGACGGCGCTGGCCGAGGCCGGCGTGGTGCCGCCGGTGTGCGCGGGCGCGGACCTGGCCTGCTTGGTCGGGCCGCGCGACGCCGAGTTGGCGGCCGGCGCCGGAGGACGGCGGGAACCCGGTCCTCGGGGTTAGTCGGGTTGCTGCGCGAGCGCGCCCCGGCTCCGGCCGCGGCGTGGCTGCACCGGGGCCTGACCAGCCAGGACGTGGTTGATACCGCCCTGATGCTGGCTACCCGATCCGTAGTGGATCTCCTGGTAGCGCAGCTGAGCCAACAGATTTCGGTGCTGGCGACACTGACCGCAACGCATCGCGGCACCCCGATGGTGGCGCGGACGCTGACCCAGCCGGCGGTGCCCACCACCTTCGGGGCCAAGGCCGCCGGCTGGCTGCGCGGCCTTCTCGACGCCTATCGTCAACTCACCGCGCTGGCCACCCCCATCCAGATCGGCGGTGCGGCCGGAACACGGGCGGCGATCACCGAATTGGCCGCGCTGACCGGGGTGCGTGATCCCGGTGAGGTCAGCGCGCGGCTGGTGCGCGCCGCGGCAACCAGTTGGGCTGGACGCCCGGCCGGCCGTGGC
>PPEA01000355.1 GCA_002967005.1 Mycobacterium talmoniae | reverse complement strand
CGACGCCGTGGTGGTGGTGCGCGACGCCGAGGGCAAGCTGAGGGACCTGAGCTGGACCCCCGACGTCGACGCCGAGGTCGTCCCGGTGCCCGCCGATTCCGACGACGGCCGCAGCGTCATCCGGCACTCCTGCGCGCACGTGCTGGCGCAGGCGGTGCAGGAGCTGTTCCCGGCGGCCAAGCTGGGCATCGGGCCGCCGATCACCGACGGCTTCTACTACGACTTCGACGTCCCGGAGGCGTTCACCCCCGAGGACCTGGCGGCGCTGGAGAAGCGGATGCGCCAGATCGTCAAGGAGGGCCAGCTGTTCGCCCGGCGCGTCTACGAGTCCAAGGAGCAGGCCCGCGCCGAACTGGCCGACGAGCCCTACAAACTGGAACTGGTCGACGACAAGTCCGGTGACGCCGAGATCATGGAGGTCGGCGGCGACGAGCTGACCGCCTACGACAACCTCAACCCGCGCACCAAAGAGCGGGTGTGGGGCGATTTGTGCCGCGGCCCGCACATCCCGACCACGCGGTTCATCCCGGCGTTCAAGCTGACCCGCTCGTCGGCGGCGTACTGGCGCGGCGACCAGAACAACGCCAGCCTGCAACGCATCTACGGCACCGCCTGGGAGTCGCAGGAGGCGCTGGATCGCCACCTGGAGCTGATCGAGGAGGCGCTGCGCCGCGATCACCGCAAGCTGGGTGTGGAGCTGGACCTGTTCAGCTTCCCCGACGAAATCGGTTCCGGCTTACCGGTTTTCCACCCCAAGGGCGGCATCATCCGCCGCGAGCTGGAGGAGTACTCACGGCGCAAGCACATCGAGGCCGGCTACGAGTTCGTCACCACCCCGCACATCACCAAGGCGCACCTGTTCGAGACGTCCGGGCACCTGGCCTGGTACGCCGACGGCATGTATCCGCCGATGCACTTGGACGCCGAGCACAACGACGACGGCACGGTGCGCAAACCCGGCCAGGACTACTACCTCAAGCCGATGAACTGCCCGATGCACCACCTGATCTTCCGGTCCCGCGGGCGGTCCTACCGCGAACTGCCGTTGCGGCTCTTCGAATTCGGCAGCGTGTACCGCTACGAGCGGTCCGGGGTGGTGCACGGCCTGACCCGGGTGCGCGGCATGACCCAAGACGACGCGCACATCTACACCACCCGGGAGCAGTTGCGCGACGAGTTGGCCTCGCTGCTGCGGTTCGTGCTCGACCTGCTCGCCGACTACGGGCTGGAGGAGTTCTACCTGGAGCTGTCCACCAAGGACCCGGAGAAATACGTCGGCTCCGACGAGGTGTGGGAGGAAGCCACCGACACGCTGCGGCAGGTCGCCGAGGCCTCCGGCCTGCAGCTGGTGCCCGACCCGGGCGGGGCGGCGTTCTACGGTCCGAAGATCTCCGTGCAGGTCCGCGACGCGCTGGGCCGGTCCTGGCAAATGTCCACCATCCAGCTGGATTTCAACATGCCCGACCGGTTCGATCTGGAGTACACCGCGGCCGACGGGTCCCGGCAGCGGCCGGTGCTGATCCACCGGGCGCTGTTCGGGTCGATCGAGCGGTTCTTCGGGGTGCTCACCGAGCACTACGCCGGCGCCTTCCCGGCGTGGCTGGCGCCGGTGCAGGTGGTCGGTATCCCGGTCGCCGACGAACACGTGGATTATCTGGAATCGGTTGCCGCCCAGCTCAAGGCGCGCGGCGTGCGGGTGCAGGTCGACTCCGGCGATGATCGGATGGCCAAGAAGATCGTCACCCACACCAACCAGAAGGTGCCGTTCATGCTGCTCGCCGGGGACCGCGACGTCGCCGCCGGGGCGGTCAGCTTCCGGTTCGGCGACCGAACCCAGATCAACGGGGTGCCGCTGGACGATGCCATCGCCGCGATCGTCGGCTGGATCGCCGAGCGCGAGAACACCGCCCCCACCGCTGATTTGGTGAAGGTAGGCGATTCAGCGTGACCGAACGGGACGAGCGCGCGATCGTCGACCGGGGCGTGGGCCAGGCCGACCAACTCGAACGGCTCTGGACCCCCTACCGGATGACCTATCTGGCCGAGGGGCCACTCAAGGACGAGGCGTCGGAGGCGGGGAATTCAGCCCAGCCGTTCACCGACATCCCCACCCTGCCCGACGAAGACGGCCTGGTGGTGGCCCGCGGGGAGTACGTGTACGCGGTGCTCAACCTGTACCCGTACAACCCGGGACACCTGATGGTGGTGCCGTATCGGCGATTCTCGGAAATCGAAGACCTCACCGAAGCCGAGAGCGCCGAGCTGATGGCGTTCATCCAGAAGGCGATTCGCGTCATCAAGGCGGTGTCGCGGCCGCACGGCTTCAACGTCGGGCTGAACCTGGGGTCCTCGGCGGGCGGCTCGCTGGCCGAGCACCTGCACGTGCATGTGGTCCCGCGCTGGAGCGGGGACGCCAACTTCATCACCATCATCGGTGACTCCAAGGTCATTCCGCAGCTGCTGCGCGACACCCGGGCGCTGCTGGCCGCCGAGTGGGCGAAGCAGCCATGAGCAAGCTGCCGTTTCTGTCCCGGGCGGCGGTCGCTGGATTCACCACGCCGGTGGCGCGGGCCCTGCTGCGGGTGGGGTTCACCGCCGACGGCGTCACCATCATCGCCACCGCGGCCGCGGTGCTGGCGGCGCTGACCCTGTTCCCCAGCGGGCACCTGTTCGCCGGGGCGCTGGTGATCTGGTTCTTCGTCATGTTCGACATGATCGACGGGGCGATGGCCCGGCAAAGCGGCGGCGGCAGCCGGTTCGGCGCGGTGCTGGACGCCACCTGCGACCGGATCAGCGACGGCGCGGTGTTCTGTGGACTGTTGTGGTGGGCGGCATTTGGGCTGCGCGACGCCCCGCTGGTGGTGGCCACCATGATCTGCCTGGTCACCTCGCAGGTGATCTCCTACATCAAGGCGCGCGCCGAAGCCAGCGGGCTGCGCGGCGACGGCGGCCTGATCGAACGGCCGGAGCGGTTGATCATCGGGCTGGTCGGCGCCGGGTTGTCGGATCTGCCGGTCGTCCCGCTGACGCCGGCGTTACCGATCGCGATGTGGCTGCTGGCGGCGGCCAGCCTGCTGACCTGCGCCCAGCGGCTGCACAATGTGCGCCACTCACCCGGGGCGGCCGAGCCGCTGCAGCCGGCCGAACGCCAGGACCGCAAGAAGCCGGAATCGTGATCGCCGTGCCGACCGGTCTCAAGGTGCCCGGGCTCAGCCCGCTGACCGGGCGGGTGACCGATTGGGGGTATGCGGCCGGCTGGCGGGTGGTGCGTGCGCTGCCGGAGACCGTCGCCCGCAGCGCCTTTGACGCCGGCGCCCGCTACGCCGCGCTGGGCGGGGGCCCGGAACAGCTGCGCAAGAATCTGGCCCGGGTGCTCGGCACCACCCCGGCCGAGGTGCCCGACGCGTTGATGCGCGCCTCGCTGGCCTCCTACGCCCGCTACTGGCGGGAGGCGTTTCGGCTGCCGAGCATGGACCACACCGCGCTGGGCGTGGTGCTGCAGGATTCGGTGCGCGGCAACGACAACCTGGTGGCCGCGCTGGCCGCCGGGCGCGGTGCGGTGCTGGCGTTGCCGCACAGCGGCAACTGGGATATGGCCGGGGTGTGGCTGGCGCAGACCCACGGCACGTTCACCACCGTCGCCGAGCGGCTCAAACCCGAGTCGCTGTACCGGCGTTTCCTGGACTACCGGGAAAGCCTCGGCTTTGAGGTGGTGCCGCTGTCCGGCGGCCAGCGGCCCGCGTTCGATGTGCTGCGGGAGCGGCTGACCGACAACCGGGTGGTGTGCCTGATGGCCGAACGCGATCTGACCCGCAGCGGGGTTGAGGTCGACTTCTTCGGCGAACCCACCCGGATGCCGGCCGGTCCGGCCAAGCTGGCCCTGGACACCGGGGCGGCGCTGCTGCCGGTGGACTGCTGGTTCGACGGCGACGGCTGGTGTTTCGATATCCATCCCGAATTGGACTGTGCCAGCGGCGACGTCGGCGTCATCACCCAGGCGTTGGCGGACCGGTTCGCCGCGGGTATCGCCGCGCACCCGGAAGACTGGCACATGCTGCAGCCGCAGTGGCTGGCCGACCTGTCCGAGGCGCGACGGGCCCGGTTGAGGGCGGACTGATGCGCATCGGCATGGTGTGCCCGTACTCATTCGACGTCCCCGGCGGGGTGCAGGCGCATGTGCTGCAGCTGGCCGAGGTGATGCGCGCCCGCGGGCACGAGGTCAGCGTGCTGGCCCCGGCGTCCCCGCACGTGAAGCTGCCCGGCTATGTGGTGTCGGCCGGGCGGGCGGTGCCAATCCCGTACAACGGGTCGGTGGCCCGGCTGCAGTTCAGCCCCGCGGTGCACGGCAAGGTGCGGCGCTGGCTGACCGACGGCGACTTCGACGTGCTGCACCTGCACGAGCCCAACGCGCCCAGCCTGTCGATGTGGGCGCTGCGGGTCGCCGAGGGCCCGATCGTCGCCACGTTCCACACCTCGACCACCAAATCGTTGACGCTGAGCGTGTTTCAGGGGGTGCTGCGGCCCTGGCACGAAAAGATCATGGGCCGGATCGCGGTGTCCGACCTGGCGCGGCGCTGGCAGATGGAGGCGCTGGGCTCCGATGCGGTCGAGATCCCCAACGGGGTCGACGTGGGCGCGTTCGCCGCGGCGCCGCGGCTGGACGGCTACCCGCGGCCGGGCAAGACCGTGCTGTTCGTCGGCCGCTACGACGAGCCGCGCAAAGGCATGGCGGTGCTGCTGGCCGCGCTGCCGGCGCTGGTGGAGCGCTACCCGGAGCTGGAGCTGCTGATCGTCGGCCGCGGCGACGAGGACGACCTGCGCGAGCGGGCCGGCGGGTTGGCGCGCCATCTGCGGTTTCTGGGGCAGGCCGACGACGCGCTGAAGGCCTCGGCGATGCGCAGCGCCGACGTGTACTGCGCCCCCAACACCGGCGGCGAAAGTTTCGGCATCGTGCTGGTCGAGGCGTTGGCGGCCGGCACCGCGGTGGTGGCCGCCGACCTGCACGCGTTCCGCCGGGTGCTGCGCGACGGCGCGGCCGGGCGGCTGGTGGCGGTCGACGACCCGGCGGCGTTGGCCGACGGCCTGATCACCGTGCTGGACGACGACACGCTGGCCCGCGGCTACATCGCGGCCGGCGCCGACGCGGTGCGCCGCTACGACTGGCCGGTGGTGGCCAGCCAGATCATGCGCGTGTATGAGACCGTCGCCGGCGCGGGAACCAAGGTGCAGGTGGCCGGTTGATGGTGTGGGTGCTGACCGCGGTCCTGGTGCTGCTGGCGGCGGTGCTGATCGCGGTGGCCGGCTGGGCGTATCAGACCGCCAACCGGCTGGACCGGCTGCACGTGCGCTACGACTTGTCGTGGCAGGCGTTGGACGGGGCGTTGGCCCGCCGCGCGGTAGTGGCGCGTGCGGTGGCCATCGACGCCTACGGTGAAGCGGCCGACGGCAAACGGCTCGCGGCGCTGGCCGACGCCGCCGAGCGAGCGCCGCGGGTCGGGCGTGAGGCGTGCGAAAACGAGCTGGCGGCCGCGCTGGCGCACGTCGACCCGGCGGCGCTGCCGGCCGCGTTGGTCGCCGAATTGGCCGACGCGGAGGCCCGGGTGCTGCTGGCCCGCCGGTTCCACAACGACGCGGTGCGCGACACGCTCGCGCTGCGGGAGCGGCCGCTGGTGCGGCTGCTGCGGCTGGGTGGACGGGCGGCGCTGCCCACGTATTTCGAGATCGCCGAGCGGCCGGACGCGGTGGCCGCGGTGGCCCACAGCGACCACGGGCCGCGGGGCCGGCGCACCTCGGCGCGGGTGGTGCTGCCGACGACGACGGCTTTGTGCTGCTGTTGTGCGGTTCGGATCCGGCGCTGTCCGACGGTGCCGCGCCGCGCTGGTGGTTCACCATCGGCGGCCAGGTGCAGCCGGGGAGCGGCTGGCCCGCGCCGCGGCCGCGAGCTGGCCGAGGAGACCGGGCGTGCGGGTCGACGCCGCCGAGCTGATCGGGCCGATCTGGCGGCGCGACGCGGTGTTCGAGTTCAACGGCGCCGAGATCGACAGCCAGGAGTTCTTCTTCGTGTGCCGCACCCGCCGCTTCGAGCCGGCCACGGCCGGGCGCACCGGGCTGGAACACCGCTACCTGCACGGCCACCGCTGGTGTGACGCCGCCGCGATCGCCGAGCTGGCCGCCGCCGGCGAGACCGTCTACCCGCTGCAGCTCGGCGAGCTGCTCGAGGCGGCCAATGCGCTGGCCGACGCACCGCCGTCCACCCGCAGCTGCAGCCCATCCGCTG
>PPEA01000354.1 GCA_002967005.1 Mycobacterium talmoniae | reverse complement strand
CCGGCCCCGGTCAAACACCGGCGCCCAGCCCCGGCCAAGCACCGCCGCCGGCACCTGGGCCCGACGCCGGGCCGCAGGGGCCATCCGATGAGAAACAGGATCTGGCTGCCCGTATCGGCATGGCCAAGAAGCTGCGGCAAAGCGACAACCAGTTCATCCAGTCGTTGGCGCTGCGCATCATGGCCACCCAGTGCAGCAAAGAAAAAGAGGATGTGCTCGCCGGCAACGACGACCCCAACCTGCCGCTGGTGACCTGTTCGAAGGACCGCAAGGTGGCCTACCTGCTGGGCCCGTCGATCATCAGCGGTGACCAAATCCAGGACGCCACTTCGGGTATGGACCAGCAAAGCGGGGGCTACATCGTCGAACTGCGGTTCAAGAAAGACGCGGCCAACACCTGGGCGGACTACACCGCGGCCCACGTCGGCACCCAGACCGCGTTCACGCTGGACTCGCAGGTGGTCAGCGCGCCGCAGATCCAGGAGGCCATCCCCGGCGGCCGGACCCGCATCACCGGGGACTTCACCCAGGGCCAGGCCCACGATTTGGCCGGCGTCCTGAAATACGGGTCCCTGCCGCTGTCGTTCGAGTCCTCGGAAGCCGAAACCGTGTCGGCGACACTGGGGTTGACGTCGCTGCGAGCCGGCCTGATCGCCGGCGCGATCGGTTTGGCGTTGGTGCTGGTGTACTCGCTGCTGTACTACCGGGTGCTGGGGTTGCTCACCGCGTTGTCGTTGGTGGCTTCGGGCGCCATGGTTTTCGCGATCCTGGTGCTGTTGGGCAGATATATCAACTACACCCTGGACCTGGCCGGCATCGCGGGTCTGATCATCGGTATCGGCACCACCGCGGACTCGTTCGTGGTGTTCTTCGAACGCATCAAAGACGAGATCCGCGAAGGCCGATCGTTTAGGTCGTCGGTGCCGCGCGGTTGGGCGCGGGCCCGCAAGACGATCGTGTCCGGCAACGCCGTCACCTTCCTGGCGGCCGCGGTGCTGTACTTCCTGGCCATCGGGCAGGTGAAGGGCTTCGCATTCACCCTGGGCCTCACCACGATTCTCGACCTGGTGGTGGTGTTCCTGGTGACCTGGCCGCTGGTGTACCTGGCATCGAAGTCGCCGACCTTGGCCAAGCCCGCGTTCAACGGACTCGGGGCGGTGCAGCAGGTCGCGCGCGAACGGCGAGCCGCGACCCTTTCGACGGGACGGGGATAGCGAGATGGCCTCTAAAACCAACACCAAGGACGTCGACGACGAAGTCGGCACCGGCGCCACCGAACTGACCGAATCCAGCGTCGACGCCGCGGGCGCGCCCGAACTGCCGCACCACAGTTTCTTGTCGCGGCTGTACACCGGCACCGGCGCGTTCGAGGTGATCGGGCACCGTCGGCTGTGGTACGCGGTCAGCGGGGCGATGGTGGCGATCGCCATCGCCAGCATCGGGATTTTCGGGTTCAACTTCGGCATCGACTTCAAGGGCGGCACCAAGGTCTCCTTCCCCAAGGGCGACGCCGAGACCAGCCAGGTCGAAGACGTCTACCGCAGCGTCATCGGCTCCGACCCCGAGTCGGTGGTCATCGTCGGCAACGGCGCCTCGGCGACCGTGCAGATCCGCTCCAAGCACCTGGACAACGAGCCGACCAACAAGCTCAAAGACGCCCTGTTCGACAAGTTCCAGCCCAAGGGCGTCGACGGCAAACCCAGCAAACAGGCCATCAGCGACTCGGCGGTGTCGGGCACCTGGGGTGCCCAGATCACCAAGAAGGCGCTGATCGCGCTGGGAGTGTTCTTGGTGCTGGCCTCGCTGTACATCACCGTGCGCTACGAGCGCTACATGACGATTTCGGCGATGGCGTCGATGGTGTTCGACGTGGCCGTCACCGCGGGGGTGTACTCGCTGGTCGGCTTCGAGGTCACCCCAGCCACCGTCATCGGCCTGCTGACCATCCTGGGGTTCTCCATCTACGACACCGTGATCGTGTTCGACAAGGTCGAGGAAAACACCCACGGCTTCCAGCACACCACCCGGCGCACCTTCGCCGAGCAGGCCAACCTGGCGGTCAACCAGACGTTCATGCGCTCGATCAACACCAGCCTGATCTCGGTGCTGCCGGTGCTCGCGCTGATGGTGGTCGCGGTGTGGCTGCTCGGGGTGGGCACCCTGAAGGACCTGGCGCTGGTGCAGCTGATCGGCATCATCGTGGGCACCTATTCGTCGATCTTCTTCGCCACCCCGATGCTGGTGAGCCTGCGGGAACGCACCGAGCTGGTGCGCACCCACACCCGCCGGGTGCTCAAACGGCGTAACCGCGGCGCCGGCAAGGCCGAGGCAGACACCGCCGAGGCCGACACCGACACCGACGGCACCGACGACGCCGAGCAGGCGACCGCGACGGTGTCGGCCACCCCGGGGGAGACGACCA
>PPEA01000353.1 GCA_002967005.1 Mycobacterium talmoniae | reverse complement strand
GCCGACGGCATCGCGGTGGCCGGCCGGCGGGTGGTCCTGGTCGACGACGTGGCTGGCCACCGGGGGGACCCTGGCGGCGGCCAACGGCTGCTTGAGCACGCCGGCGCGACGGTGACCGCGGCCGCGGTGGTGCTGGAGTTGGCCTGGCTGGGCGGGCGCGACGCGGTGGCTCCGCTGCCGGTCCACAGCTTGCGGTGTTGTTGAGCGATATCCTCGGGGGCGGAGGTGACGAGCGTGGCAGACGACAACCGCAGCACGGGCCCAGCGGTGCAGCAGCCCACCCAGCCGATGCCGGTCGCCGACGTGCTGCCGTCCGACGCGTCCACCGAGCGCACCGATGTGCTCAAGGTGTCCTCCAGCGCGTCCCGCCGGGTGCGGGCGCGGCTGGCCCGCCGGATGACCTCGCAGCGCGGCACCTTGAACCCGGTGCTGGAACCGCTGGTCGCGGTGCACCGGCAGATCTACCCCAAGGCCGACCTGTCGCTGCTGCAGCGGGCCTACGAGGTCGCCGAGCAGCGGCACGCCAGCCAGATGCGGCATTCCGGGGACCCCTACATCACCCACCCGTTGGCGGTGGCCAACATCCTGGCCGAGCTGGGCATGGACACCACCACGTTGGTGGCCGCGCTGCTGCACGACACGGTCGAGGACACCGGCTATCCGCTGGACCAGCTGTCCGCCGATTTCGGTGAGGAGGTCGGCCACCTGGTCGACGGGGTGACCAAGCTGGACAAGGTGGTGCTGGGCAGCGCCGCCGAGGGCGAAACGATCCGCAAGATGATCATCGCGATGGCCCGCGACCCGCGGGTGCTGGTGATCAAGGTCGCCGACCGGCTGCACAATATGCGCACCATGCGTTTCCTGCCGCCGGAAAAGCAGGCCCGCAAGGCCCGCGAAACGCTGGAAGTCATTGCGCCGCTGGCGCACCGGCTGGGGATGGCCACCGTCAAATGGGAGCTGGAGGATCTGTCGTTCGCGATCCTGCACCCCAAGAAGTACGAGGAGATCGTGCGGCTGGTCGCCGACCGGGCGCCGTCGCGGGACACCTACCTGGCCAAGGTGCGCGCCCAGATCATCGCCACGCTGGGCGCGTCGAAGATCAACGCGACAGTGGAGGGCCGCCCCAAGCACTACTGGTCGATCTACCAGAAGATGATCGTCAAGGGCCGCGACTTCGACGACATCCACGACCTGGTCGGTGTGCGCATCCTGTGCGACGAGATCCGGGACTGTTACGCCGCGGTGGGTGTGGTGCATTCGCTGTGGCAGCCGATGGCCGGCCGGTTCAAGGACTACATCGCCCAGCCGCGCTACGGGGTGTACCAGTCGTTGCACACCACCGTCGTCGGGCCCGAGGGCAAGCCGCTGGAGATCCAGATCCGCACCCGGGACATGCACCGCACCGCCGAATACGGCATCGCCGCGCACTGGCGATACAAGGAAGCCAAGGGCCGCAACGGGGTTCCGCACCCGCACGCCGCCGCCGAGATCGACGACATGGCCTGGATGCGCCAGCTGCTGGACTGGCAGCGGGAGGCCGCCGACCCCGGCGAGTTCCTGGAGTCGCTGCGCTACGACCTTGCCGTGCAGGAGATTTTCGTGTTCACCCCGAAGGGGGATGTGATCACGCTGCCCACCGGGTCCACCCCGGTGGATTTCGCTTACGCCGTGCACACCGAGGTCGGGCACCGCTGCATCGGCGCCCGGGTCAACGGCCGGCTGGTCGCGTTGGAACGCAAACTGGAAAACGGGGAAGTCGTCGAGGTTTTCACCTCCAAAGCCCAAAACGCCGGGCCGTCGCGGGACTGGCAGGGCTTTGTGGTGTCGCCGCGGGCCAAGACCAAGATCCGGCAGTGGTTCGCCAAGGAGCGCCGCGAGGAGGCGCTGGAATCCGGTAAGGACGGCATCGCCCGCGAGGTGCGCCGCATCGGGCTTCCGTTGCAGCGCTTGGTGAACGGCGAGGCGATGGCCGCGCTGGCCCGGGAGCTGCACTACGCCGACGTGTCGGCGCTCTACACCGCGGTGGGGGAGAACCACGTGTCGGCCCGCCACGTGGTGCAGCGGCTGGTGGACCAGCTCGGCGGGGTGGATCAGGCCGAGGAGGACCTGGCCGAGCGGTCCACGCCGCTGACCATGCCGCGCCGGCAGCGCAGCACCGACGACACCGGGGTGGCGGTGCCCGGGGCGCCCGGGGTGCTGACCAAGCTGGCCAAGTGCTGCACCCCGGTACCCGGCGACGCGATCATGGGTTTCGTCACCCGCGGCGGCGGGGTGTCCGTGCACCGCACCGACTGCACCAATGCGGCGTCGCTGCAGCAGCAGTCCGAGCGGATCATCGAGGTGCTGTGGGCGCCGTCGGCGTCGTCGGTGTTTTTGGTGGCCATCCAGGTGGAGGCGCTGGACCGGCACCGGCTGCTGTCGGATATCACCCACGCGTTGGCCGATGAGAAGGTCAACATCTTGTCGGCGTCGGTGACCACGTCGGGGGACCGGGTGGCGATCAGCCGGTTCACCTTCGAGATGGGCGACCCCAAGCATCTGGGCCATCTTTTGAATGTGGTGCGCAACGTCGAGGGCGTCTACGACGTCTACCGCATCACGTCCGCGGCGTAACGGTTTTCCGCGAGCGTGCGTGTCCCCGGCCGACACGCCGGGCGTGCGGCCGGGATTGCGCACGCTCGCGGGGGAGTCGCCGAGCCGTCACAGCCCCGGTACGTCGCCGACGATCTCCTTGATCTTGCCGACCAGGTCGTCCGGTGTGGAGAAGTTGTACTCCTCGCCGTTGATCCGGACGGTCGGGGTGGCGCGGATGCCGCTGGACTTTGCCATGCCCTTGACCCTGTCGAGGTATTTGTCGCCGTTGATGCACGCCGCGACATCGCCTCCGGCGCCGGCCTGTTGCGCGAACTCGATCAACCGCGCGTTGTCCGGGTAGACCCCGCCGATTTCCTCCGGCTGCACCTGCGGGGTGAACAGCGTGTCGTGGAAACGTCGGAACGCGTCGGTGGATTGGTCGGCGACGCAGTAGGCCGCCGCCCCGGCGCGCGACGAATAGTGGTCGGTTGCGGGCCCGTCCAAGATGGCGACCGGGTAGTAGTCGGCGGCGACGGCGCCGCGGCGATCAGCCGGGACACGGTCGGGCCGAAGGTCCGCTCGAAATTGCCGCACGCGGGGCAACAGGAAGTCCTCGTACAGCGATACGACGGCCTTGGGCTCGTCGCTGCCCGGCTGGGTGATCAGCGTGCTCGACGCGACCCGCACCGCCTGGCCGCGGGTGCCGGAGTCGGCG
>PPEA01000352.1 GCA_002967005.1 Mycobacterium talmoniae | reverse complement strand
AGCCGCCCGTTGGCCGGCGGCGCCGGCTTGCGGCTGGGCGGGGTGTAGACCGGGGCCTGGCTGGTTGCTGTCGGGTGCTGGACGGCGCCGCTGTCGTGGCTCACCAGGGCGAAGACCACGGCGACGACGATCACCACCGCGCCGATGATGCCCGCGCCGATGAGGATGGAGCTGGGGATCGGGTTCTGCGGGCGGTGGGGTCCCCGCGAGGCGGTCATCGGCTCAGTCCAGCAGCGCCGAGGTGATGGTGACCTTGGTGTTCGGCGGACCGTCGTCGGGGGCCTTGCCGCCGGGGGCGACACCGCCCTTGGCGATCTTGTCCAGGGTGGCCAGCCCGTCATCTTGGATCTTGCCGAACACCGTGTAGTCCGGGGGCAGCTTCGAATCCTGATACACCAGGAAGAACTGGCTGCCGTTGGAATTCGGCTGCGCGGAATGGGCCATGGCCAGCGTGCCGCGCGGGTAGGTGACGGGTTCTTGCAGTGCCGGGTCGCCGGGCGGGTACTGGTTGGTGGGGTACTCGTTGGCGAACTGGTAGCCGGGGCCACCGGTGCCGGTGCCGGTCGGGTCGCCGCACTGCAGCACGTGCAGGACGGGAGCCGTGGTGAGCCGGTGGCATCCGGTGTTGTCGAAGAAGTGCTTGCTGGCCAGGCTGGCGAAGCTGTTGACCGTGCACGGTGCTTGGGCGTTGTTCAGCATCAGGCCGATCGGGCCCTGATCGGTCACCATGCTGACGCTGATCTGGGCCGGGTCGGTGGGGACCTTACCCGACCGCGGCGGCTCCACCGGTTTGCTGGCCGGCTCCACCGACGGCGGGTACTCGCAGTTGGCACCCAGGTCCGCCGGCGGCTTGAACGCCGGCAGTTGACCCGGCGCGCCCGGTGCCTCCGACGCCTCGCTGCTGGTCGTCGCCGATGCGGTGCTGCGCTCGGAGTTGTGGTGGGACTTCAGCACGATGGCCGTCCCCGCCGCACCGGCCACCACCAGCACCGCGACCACCGCCCCGACGATGGTCAGGATCCGGTTGCGCCGGGCTTGCTGGGCACGGCGCTCCAGCTGTCGTTCCAGCTTGCGCTTGGCTGCTGCGCGTCGTTGTTCGTTGGTCGGCACCGCCGATAACCTCCGTGGCTAGCTTGATGGCCGGCTCCTCAGCGGGCCCGTGCGGTCCGCATCGTCGCCGGGCGACGTGCTCACTCGGGAGTTGAGTGTGCCAGCCCTCGCTGAACCCGGGTGGTTTGGGATGGGAAACTGGGAACCGTGTTGATCACCGGATTTCCGGCAGGGATGCTGGCGTGCAACTGCTACGTGCTGGCCCCGCGGGCCGGGACGGACGCCGTCATCGTCGACCCCGGCCAGCGGGCGATGGGTCCGCTGCGCAAGATCCTGGACGAAAACCGGCTGACGCCGGCCGCGGTGCTGCTCACCCACGGGCATATCGACCACGTCTGGTCGGCGCAGAAGGTGTCCGACACCTACGGCTGCCCGACCTACATCCACGGCGAGGACCGGTTCATGCTGTCCGACCCGATCAAGGGTTTCGGGCCCCGACTGGGCCAGCTGCTGTTCGGTGCGCTGTTCCGCGAACCCAAACAGGTGATCGAGCTGGATCGCGACGGCGACAAAATCGGTATCGGCGGCACCACCATCACCGTCGACCACACGCCCGGCCACACCCGCGGATCGGTGGTGTTCCGGGTCGCCGGGGACGCCACCGAGGTGGTGTTCAGCGGGGATACCCTGTTCGCCGGTTCGGTGGGCCGCACCGACCTGCCCGGCGGCAGCGGGCGCGACCTGCTGGGATCCATCGTCGACAAACTGTTGGTGCTCGACGACGCCACCGTGGTGCTGCCCGGGCACGGCCCGCAAACCACCATCGGCGCCGAACGTCGCAGCAACCCGTTTCTGCAAGGCTTGAGCGCGTGACCGCATTTTCCGCCCCCAAGGGGGTGCCCGACTACGTTCCGCCGGACTCGGCGGCCTTTGTCGCGGTGCGCGCCGGGTTGCTCGACGTCGCCCGCCGCGCCGGCTACGGCGACATCGAGTTGCCCGTCTTCGAGGACACCGGCTTGTTCGCCCGCGGGGTGGGGGAGTCCACCGACGTGGTCTCCAAGGAGATGTACACCTTCGCCGACCGGGGTGACCGCTCGGTGACGCTGCGCCCGGAAGGCACCGCCGGGGTGGTGCGCGCGGTGATCGAGCATGGGCTGGACCGCGGCCAGTTGCCGGTCAAGCTGTGCTACGCCGGGCCGTTCTTCCGCTACGAGCGCCCGCAGGCCGGCCGCTACCGCCAGCTGCAGCAGGTCGGGGTGGAGGCCATCGGCGTCGACGACCCGGCGCTGGACGCGGAGGTGATCGCGGTCGCCGACGCCGGGTTCCGATCGCTGGGCCTGGACGGCTTCCGACTGGAGATCACCTCGCTGGGCGACGACACCTGCCGGCCCGCCTACCGAGAACTGTTGCAGGAGTTCCTGTTCGGGCTCGACCTGGACGACGAGACCCGGCGGCGCGCCGAGATCAACCCGCTGCGGGTGCTCGACGACAAACGCCCCGACGTCCGCGCGATGACCGCCGACGCGCCGGTGATGCTCGACCATCTCTCCGATGTGGCCAAGCAGCACTTCGAGACGGTGCTGGCCCACCTGGACGCGCTGGGCGTGCCGTATGTGATCAACCCACGGATGGTGCGCGGGCTGGACTACTACACCAAGACCACCTTCGAGTTTGTGCACGACGGGTTGGGCGCGCAGTCCGGCATCGGCGGCGGCGGCCGCTATGACGGGCTGATGCGCGAGCTGGGCGGCCAGGACCTGTCCGGTATCGGGTTCGGGCTCGGGGTGGATAGGACGCTGTTGGCGTTGGCCGCCGAGGGCAAATCCGTGGGTGTGTCGACCCGGTGCGACGTGTTCGGGGTTCCGCTGGGGGAGCGGGCCAAACTGCAGCTGGCGGTGCTGGCCGGGCAGTTGCGGGCCGCCGGGGTGCGCGTCGATTTGGCCTACGGCGATCGCGGGCTCAAGGGCGCGATGCGCGCCGCCGACCGCTCCGGTGCGTCGCTGGCGTTGGTGGCCGGGGAACGCGACATCGAGGCGGGCACCGTTGGGGTCAAGGATCTGGTTGCTGGCGTGCAGGTCGACGTCGCGGTCGACGACGTGGTCGCCGAGGTGCTGGCGCGAGTTCACCCGGCCTAGCCCGTCTGGCCCGCGGGGTTCCCCCTGGCGCCTCGTCCGTCACATCCGTCACGGCTGGGGACCCATGTGGTGTTGCGTCCGCCTTGGAGCGACAAACCGGGGGCTAGGGCCCTCGATGGCCCAACTGGCCGGCACTTACGACGCTGCCGCCCCACCGGTCACGGGTGTCACGGATTGTCGCCGGTGGGGCAGTGCCCGGCTCGCAGCGACAACGGCGGCGATGTCGGAGCGGGGTGCGACGGTGGGGCGATGATCAAAACCATCCGATTGGTGCGCGGCATCGAACTGCGCTACCTGTTGACACTGCATTTATTCGACCACGGTCCGGCAAGCGTCGCGGAGTTGGTCGCTGCCTTGGATGCCCAGGGTTTCGTCGTCGCCGGGCGGGCCTCGAAGGCCGTGTCGGACGCGTTGCGCTGGGAGCGCGGATACGGGCGGGTGCGCCGGTTCGGG
>PPEA01000351.1 GCA_002967005.1 Mycobacterium talmoniae | reverse complement strand
CGCTGGGAGCGCGGATACGGGCGGTGCGCCGGTTCGGGCGCGGCCGCTACGGGCCGGGGTGGATGCCCCGCGGCACCGAACACCGCATCCACAAGCGGGTGCAGGCGCTGCGCGCCGAAATCGAGTGCGTCGCCCGCGGGCCGGCGCATCGACGTGCGCTGCGCGGGCGCTGGTTGTCGCTGAGAGCCGGGCGGCCGCCCACCAGCGACAACCCGTGACGCCGGTGACCGGTGGGGCCGCAGCGCCGGGAGTGATCGTGCGTTGGGCCGTGGAGGGCCCTAGACCCCGGTTTGTCGCTCAGAGGCGGACGGAACACCCCATCCACCCTTTCCGGGACTCCTGGGACTCCTGAGCACAACGAGACGCACGCACACTTGACAACAGCTCGAACAAAGATTCGAATTGAGTCATGCGTTGGGCCAAACAGGGCATCGACGTCGACGACGGGGCGCTGCCAGGACTGCAGCGCATCGGCTTCGTCCGCAGCGTGCGCACCCCGCAGTTCGACGGCATCACCTTCCACGAGGTGCTGTGCAAATCGGCGCTGAACAAGGTGCCCCACGCGGCGAACCTCCCGTTCCGCTACACCGTCAACGGCTACCGCGGCTGCTCGCACGCCTGCCGGTACTGCTTCGCCCGGCCCACCCACGAGTACCTGGACTTCGACCCTGGCACCGACTTCGACAGCCAGGTCGTGGTCAAGACCAATGTCGCCGACGTGCTGCGCAAGGAGCTGCACCGTCCGTCGTGGCACCGCGAGACCGTCGCGTTGGGCACCAACACCGACCCCTACCAGCGCGCCGAAGGCCGCTACGCGCTGATGCCGGGCATCATCGGTGCGCTCGCCGAATCCGGCACACCGTTCTCCATCCTCACCAAGGGCACCCTGCTGCGCCGTGATCTGCCGCTGATCACCGCGGCGGCGCAAAAAGTCGCCGTCTCGGTGGCGGTGTCGCTGGCGGTCGCGGACCCGGCGCTGCACAAAGACATCGAACCGGGCACCCCGACACCGCAGGCGCGGCTGGGGCTGATTGCCGCGATCCGCGACGCCGGGCTGGACTGCCACGTGATGGTGGCGCCGGTGTTGCCGTACCTGACCGATTCCGTCGAGCACCTCGACGCGCTGTTGGGACAGATTGCGGCGGCCGGCGGCACCAGCGCCACGGTGTTCGGGCTGCACCTGCGCGGCAGCACCCGCGGCTGGTTCATGTCCTGGCTAGCGCGTTCCCGTCCGGAGCTGGTCGCCCGCTACCGCCGAGCTGTACCGGCGCGGCGCCTACCTGCCGGCGAGCTACCGCGAGCGGCTGCACCGCACCGCCACGCCGCTGCTGACCAAGCACCGGTTGACCGGCGACCACCGGCCCTTCACCGCGGCGACCCCCGAAAAGGCGGCACCGGCCCCAGTGACACCGGCGCAGCCGACCCTCTTCTAGCCGCGCGGTTTGGTCAAGGTGAACTGGTCGACCACGCTCAGCGCCCCGAACGGGCCGCGCACCGCATAGTGCGTCGCCTTGATCGACGTGGTGCCGCCGGGCTGGCCGGGGTCGACCTCGAAGGCCGCGAAACCGTACGGGTTGTCGCGGTCCCGGAACACCGACCAGGGCGCCTCCTCGACCACATAGATCGGGGCCTTGCGCCCGATCCCCGGATCGAAACCGTCGACCCCGGTCAGCACCCGGCACCGCGGCGTGTCAAAGAACATGGCATTGGACGGCTTCGACGTGCCGCCCCCGCCGATGACCACGTGCACCGTGCCGGCGGTGGTATCGATCACGTCGGGCCGCGTCGCCACCGGGATCGGGGTGCGGGTGTCGGTACCCAGCGCCCCGCGTAGCGGATGCGACCGCTCGTAGTGGTGCTCGTGACCGCACACCACCAAATCCACCCCGTACCGGTCGAACAGCGGCAGCCAGTCGGTGCGGATGCCCAGGTCGGCGCCGTTGGTGTGGTCGGCGGTCGAGATCGCGGTCTGATGCATGCAGACCACCACCCAGTCGACCAGCGGGTCGCGCCGCGCGTCGGCGAGTTCGGTTTCCAGCCAACGCTTCTGCGCCCCACCCGAGTAGCCGTGCACATAGGTGTTCCCGCCGTCTTGCAGGCACACGTCGTCGTTGGCCAGGCTGATCACCCGCACCGAACCGGCGGTAAACGAATACCACAGCCCGCGCAGCTCGTCGTCGGCGCCGGAGTCGGGCACCGCGAAATAGGTTTGGTAGGCGGCATAGCCGATCGGCCCGTTGCCGCGCTCGTTCTCGTGGTTGCCCGCCGCGGGCATCCACGGCCGGTACCGCGCCGAGCGGGTGTTGTTGGCGAACCAGTCCGACCAGGACCGGATCCGGTCGGTGGATAGGTTCGCATAGCACAGGTCGCCATTGACCAGGTTGAACAGCGGGCCGATCCGCTCGATCGCGGCGGTGGTATCGCCGGCCGCCGGCGAGCCGAGATTGTCGCTGACATAGCCGGAACCCGCCAGCTTGCCCAGCGTCGGGGTGGCCTGATCGCCGAAGCTGGTGAAACACAGCGGGTGTCGCCCCGACGGGGCGGTGCGCACCGTACCGGTCTCCGGGTCGGTGCCGTCGTGCACGGCGGCGTACACGTAATCGGTGTGCGGGGTCAGGCCCGTCAACCGCGCGTGGTTGACCCGAACCTCGGTGCCCGACTTGGCGTCTCGGTAGGTGCGGGTGTCGGCCGACACGCTGCGCCCGAAACCGCCCGACGGGGTGCCCAGCAGCACCCGCGGATTGCGCACCGCCTCGGTGGTGTGCCAGGACACCACCACCTCGCGCGCGGCGTCACGGCCGAACTCGCAGATGCAGGCCCTCCACCGGCGGC
>PPEA01000350.1 GCA_002967005.1 Mycobacterium talmoniae | reverse complement strand
CGCGGCGCCAGCAGCGTGGCCCCGGCGGCGCC
This sequence comes from Mycobacterium talmoniae, assembly GCA_002967005.1. Lineage (GTDB taxonomy): Bacteria > Actinomycetota > Actinomycetes > Mycobacteriales > Mycobacteriaceae > Mycobacterium > Mycobacterium talmoniae. The sequence goes on along the minus strand of PPEA01000350.1, from coordinate 3,115 downwards.
GAAGCCCGCGCCGAGAATCGCCGACCCGCCGCCCACCAGCAGCGTCCGGCGGCGAAGACCCGAAGCATCCACCCCTGTTTCTTACCGCATCGGGCACGCGCACGCCCGGGTGTAACGCTCGGGTAGCGTTGCCGGATATGACGAGCGTGCGTAAAACGACAACCAGCGTCGGGGCGGCACTGATGTTGGCGGCCGCCGGCGTTGCGGTCAGCCCGGCAACGTCCAGTGCCGATCCGGAAGGCCACCAGGTCACCTACACGATCACGGCGACCAGCGACCTGACCGTCAACATCCAGTACATCGAGACCGACCCGCCCAGCCAATCGGCCTACGACGCCAACTCGTCGCAGTACCTCAAGCAAATCCGCACCCCGATCACCGGCGGTCAGCCGCTGACCTACACCGTCACGCTGGCCAACCCGAACCAGTGGGCGCTGGTCACCGCCAGCGGCGGTTTGCGGATCAACCCCGAACTGCACTGCGACCTGGCCGTCGACGGCCAGGTGGTGGTCTCCCAGCAGGGCGGCAGCGGGGTGACCTGCGCTACCCGCAAGTGGTAGCTCAGTCGGCGAAGACGTACACCCAGGCGTGCGGGCCGGAGGCCAGCGGCACCGAAATCCGGCGGTAGTCGTCGACCTCGTAGTCATCGGCGGCGGCCAACTCGGCTTCGCTGATCTTGAAGACGGTGCCGTCGACGTGCGCGTCGGGCCGGTCGGAGGGTTTCAGGATCGGGTGGCGGTCGCTGCCGCTGGTGGCGACGACGTGCGGGTCGGTGATCGTGACGTAGTCCAGCTCGTAGCCGACGATCGCGTCGTCGTGGCCGTCGAGCTCGCGCCCGAAGGTGGCCACCTGCACCTCGGGTTGGCGCAGCGTGCCGTAGGAGAACAACAACTCGCTCACTGCGGGCTCCCGGGTTCGTTGTAGGCGACGACGACCACCTCGGCCGGCGCGCCGCCGACCGCACGGATCCTATGGTCGACCGACGCGTCGAAGTAGGCGCTGTCCCCGGTGTCCAGGGTGACGGTCCGGTCCCCGTAATCCAGCTCGATGGTCCCGGCGTGTACGAACACGAACTCCTGGCCGGTGTGGGTCGGATGCGGGTCGTCGGTGACGGTGCCGGTGGGGTGAACCACGAACGGCGACATCGCCTTTCCGAGCAGCCCGGGGGCCAGCGCCCGGTAGCGTCCGGCGTCGGCGGCCCGGTCGACGGCCAGGGTGTCCTCGGCGGGCTGGTCGGAGAACAACTGGGCGACATCGACGTCGAACGCCCGGGCGACCTTCATCGCCGCGGCGATCGACGGCGTGCTTTGCCCACGCTCGATCTTGGACAGGTAGCTTTTGGTCAACCCGGTCTCGGCGGCCAGCGTCTCCAACGTGAGGCCCCGCTGCCGGCGGATGGTCCGCACCAGTGCAGTCACAGCGCCATCATGACACAAAGTGTCCTATAGTGGTGTCAGTGTCGCATCGCTGAGAGCGAGGGAACCCGATGGCCACCACTTTCACCGCCTCGAAGTCCGAGCTGATGCAAAGCGCCCAGGACCGCTTCGCCAGCACCTTCACCGACCCCGGCTGGACCACCCGGCAGAAGCTGGCGCTGACCTGCCGGGCGTTGTTCGACGCCGGACACGACTCGGGTCTGGCCGGGCAGATCACCGCCCGCGCCGAACAGCCCGGCAGCTACTACACCCAGCGGCTGGGCCTGGGATTCGACGAGATCACCGAGGACAACCTGCTGGTCGTCGACGAGGACCTCAACGTGCTGGCCGGCGACGGAATGGCCAACCCCGCCAACCGGTTTCACAGCTGGATCTACCGGGCCCGGCCCGATGTGCAGTGCATCGTGCACACCCACCCCTTCCACGTGGCGGCGCTGTCGATGCTGGAGGTGCCGCTGACCGTCTCCCACATGGACACCACCCCGCTCTACGACGACTGCGCGTTCTTGGCCAAGTGGCCCGGTGTGCCGGTCGGCAACGAGGAGGGCGAGATCATCTCGGCCGCTCTCGGCGACAAGAAGGCGATCCTGCTGGCCCACCACGGCCAGATCGTGGCCGGCGCCAGCGTGGAGGAGGCGTGCTCGCTGGCGGTGCTCATCGAGCGCGCCGCCAAACTGCAATTGGCGGCGATGGCCGCCGGGACCATCCAGCCGCTGCCCGAGCAGTTGGCCCGCGAGGCCCACGACTGGACCCTGACCCCGAAACGCAGCCAGGCGAATTTCGCCTACTACGCCCGGCGCGCGCTGCGGCGCCATCCCGACGCGTTGACCCAGCAAGGAGCCTGACACGTGCCCGACGCCCCGCAGTTTCACGGCATCATCGCCTACCCGGTCACCCCGTTCGCGCCCGACGGTATCGACACCGCGCGGCTGACCCGGCTGGTCACCCGACTGGTCGACGCCGGCGCGCACGCGATCGCCCCGTTGGGCAGCACCGGCGAGCTGGCCTACCTCAACGAGGCCGAGTTCGACACCGTCGTCGACACCTCCATCGCGGCGGTGAACGGCCGGGTGCCGGTGATCGTCGGCGCGTCGGATCTGACCACCGCCAACACGATTCGGCGGGCCCGCTACGCCCAGCAGGCCGGCGCCGACGCGGTGATGATCATTCCGGTGTCGTACTGGAAGCTGTCCGAGCGGGAGATCGAGCAGCACTACGCGAGCGTGTCCGCGGCGATCGACATCCCGATCATGGCGTACAACAACCCGGCGACGTCCGGGCTGGACATGCGCCCGGAGCTGCTGGTGCGGATGTTCAACACCATCGACAACGTCACCATGGTCAAGGAGTCCACCGGGGACCTGTCCCGGATGCGCAGCCTGGCCCAGCTCAGCGACGGCCGGTTGCCGTTCTACAACGGCAGCAACCCGCTGGTGCTCGACGCGCTCCGGGTGGGTGCGGCCGGATGGTGTACGGCCGCACCGAATCTGCGCGCCCAGCCCTGCCTGGATCTCTACGATGCGGTGCGCGCCGGCCAACCCGACCGGGCGCAGGCGCTCTACGACGACCTCAAACCGCTGCTGGAGTTCATCGTGGCCGGCGGGCTGGCCACCACGGTCAAGGCCGGCCTGGAGTTGCTCGGCGTCCCGGCCGGCGACCGCCGCCCACCACTACTACGA
>PPEA01000035.1 GCA_002967005.1 Mycobacterium talmoniae | reverse complement strand
GCCCGGCTCGGCGGGGTGGACTGGCGGGCCCAGGGGTTAGACGGGTTTGGCCGCCCCGACGGCTTCCACGAACGCCAAGTCGACCGGTGGCTGGCCTTCCTGGACCGCTACCGGGTGCGGGAGTTGCCGGGGCTGGAGGAGGCCGCGGACTGGTTGCGCCGCAACCGGCCCGCGCACTACACCCCGGGCATCATGCACGGCGACTACCAGTTCGCCAACGTGATGTACGCGCACGGCGCGCCGGCGCGGCTGGTCGCGATCGTCGACTGGGAGATGACCACCATCGGCGACCCGCTGCTCGATGTCGGGTGGGCGCTGCTGGGCTATGACGGGGAGAACCCGCGCACCGACGGCTTTTACGCGGACTTGACCGGGATGCCGACCCGCAGCGAGCTGCTGGCGCACTACGAGCAGATCAGCGGGCTGTCGACGGAGAACATCGACTACTACCTGGTGCTGGCGAACTGGAAACTGGGCATCGTGCTGGAAAAGACCTACGCGGCCTCGGTGACCGGCAATAAGGTCGACCCACAGGTCGCGGCGGCGATGGGGCCGATGATCCCGCAGCTCATTTCCCGTGCCGCCGAACTGGCCCGCTCGCTGCCGACGAGAAGGTGACACATGGGCTACGCCGATGCGCTGTTCGACCTGACCGACCGGGTGGTGCTGGTCACCGGCGGCAGCCGCGGTTTGGGCCGCGAGATGGCGTTCGGGGCCGCCCGCTGCGGCGCCGACGTGGTGATCGCCAGCCGCAAACTCGACGCGTGTGAGGCCACCGCCGCGCAGATCGCGGCCGAAACCGGGCGCACCGCAATGCCGTACGCGGTGCACGTCGGGCGCTGGGATCAGCTCGACGGCCTGGTCGACGCGGTCTATCAGCGGTTCGGCCGCGTCGACGTGCTGGTCAACAACGCCGGCATGTCCCCGGTGTACGACAAACAGACCGACGTCACCGAGCGGCTGTTCGACGCGGTGGTCAACCTTAACCTCAAGGGCCCGTTTCGGCTGTCGGCGCTGATCGGTGAGCGGATGGTGGCCGCCGGGCGCGGGTCGATCATCAACGTGAGCACCCACGGCTCGCTGCGGCCACACCCGTCGTTCATCCCGTACGCGGCGTCCAAGGCCGGGCTCAACGCGATGACCGAGGCGCTGGCCCAGGCGTTCGGCCCGCGGGTGCGGGTCAACACGCTGATGCCCGGCCCGTTTCTCACCGATATTTCCAAGGCCTGGAATTTCGGTGACGCGAACCCGTTCGCCCAGCACGCCCTGCAGCGCGCCGGGGAGGCGCACGAAATCGTCGGCGCCGCACTGTTCCTGATGTCCGACGCGTCCAGCTTCACCACCGGCTCGATCGTGCGGGCCGACGGCGGCATTCCCTGAGCGGCGATCGCAAGCGCGACGGAGCCGGGCGCAGCGGGTCGCCGCTCATGAACCAGACAGGAGTTTCGAGATGGCATGGGATTTCTCCACCGAGCCGGAGTTCGAGGCCAAACTGGCCTGGATCCGCGACTTCGTCCGGGACGAGGTGGAGCCGCTGGAGGTGCTGTTTCCCGGCTGCGAGTACCTGCCGCTCGACGAGGAGCGCCGCCGCATCGTCGATCCGCTCAAGGATCGGGTGCGCGAGCAGGGACTGTGGGCCCCGCACCTGGGTCCCGAGCTGGGCGGGCAGGGCTTCGGCGCGGTCAAGCTGACGTTGATCAACGAGATTTTGGGGCGCAGCAGCTGGGCGCCGATCGTGTTCGGCACCCAGGCGCCCGACACCGGCAACGCGGAGATCCTGGCCCGGTTCGGCACCGCCGATCAGAAGGACCGGTATCTGGCCCCGCTGTTGTCCGGGGAGATCTTCTCCTGTTTTTCGATGACCGAGCCGCAGGGTGGCGCCGACCCCCGGGTGTTCACCACCCGGGCGGTCCGCGACGGGGACGACTGGGTGATCAGCGGGCGAAAGTACTTCTCCTCCAACGCCTCGGTGGCGTCGTTTTTCATCGTGGTGGCGATCACCGACCCCGAGGTGCCGGTACACGTTGGCGCCTCGACGTTCCTGATCCCGGCCGGCACCCCGGGTCTGGTCATCGAGGCCACCCATCATTTGGTCGGTGCGCACCACCACGAGCCCGGGCATTCGCTGGTGCGTTACGACGACGTCCGGGTGCCCGCGGACGCGATCCTCGGCGAGCCGGGCCAGGGGTTCCTGGTCGCCCAGTCCCGGCTTGCCGGCGGACGGCTGCATCACGCCATGCGCTCGATCGGTGTGGCGCAGCGAGCCCTCGACATGATGGCGCGTCGGGCGAAAAGCCGCTTCACCCAAGGCAGTTCGCTGGCTGACAAACAGCTGGTGCAGGCGTTCATCGCCGACTCCTACGCCGAGCTGGTCGGATTCCGGCTGACCGTGCTGCACGCGGCGTGGCTGATCGACACCGCCGGGGAGAAGGCGGCCCGCGGCGAGATCGGGGTGTGCAAGATCCTGGCGTCGCAGGTGCTCAAGTCGATCGGGTTGCGGGCCATCCAGGTGCACGGCGCGATGGGCCTGACCGAGCAGCTGCCGCTGACCAATGTGCTGTTGGGCGGGGTGGCGCTGGGGTTGGCCGACGGGCCCACCGAGGCGCACAAGGTCAACCTGGCCCGGCTGCTACTCAAGGACTACGACGCCGAGGACCCCGAGTGGCCCAGCGAATTCCTGGACAACCGAATCGAGGCGGCCCGGGTGAAGTACGGGGATCTGGTCGACCACATCCCGGCGGTGCCGACATGACGACGCGGGTCGACGCGGCCGTCCACCGGGCACTCGATCGGCGTCAACAGCAGGCCACCGCCGAAGTGGAGCGGATCCTGGCGGCCGCGGTGACCGTGCTGGAGCGGGTCGCGCCCGACGAGCCCCGGGTGGCCGACATCGTCGCCGAGGCCGGCTCGTCGAACAAGGCGTTCTACCGCTACTTTTCCGGCAAGGAGGAATTGTTCCAGGCGGTGATGGAACGCGGCGTCGCGATCGTCGTCTCCTATCTGCAGCATCAGCTGGCTAAGGAGCCCACCCCGGCGGGCAAGGTGGCCCGGTGGGTCCGCGGTACGGTGGCGCAGGTGTCCGATCCGCACCTGTTGAGCCTGAGCCGGGCGGCCAGCACCCAGCTGACCGCCGCCGGGGTCTCCGACGACGCGATCCTGGCGCCGCTGCGCGACCTGCTCACCGCACCGGTGGCCGCGCTCGGCGGCGCCGACCCACACCGGGACGCGGACACCGTTTTCACCTGCACGCTGGCCACCATGCGCCGCTACCTGGGCGGCACCGCCCAGCCGAAGCGAGCCGATGTCGACCATCTGGTGGCCTTCTGCCTCCGAGGACTGGGAGCCTGATGCGCGCGATCGTGTGCCAACAGTACGGGCCGCCGGAAGACCTGGTGCTCCAAGAGCTTCCGGACCCGACACCCGGGCCCGGCACGGTCGTCGTGCGGGTGCGGGCCGCCGCGGTCAACTTCCCCGACGTGCTGTTGATCGACGGCAAGTACCAGCTGAAGATCCCGCCGCCGTTCACACCGGGCAGCGAACTGGCCGGCGATGTGATCGCCGTGGGCGACGGTGTCGACATGCAGCCCGGCGACCGGGTGGTCGGCACCTCCTTCGTCGGCGCATTTGCCGAGCAGGCGCTGCTGCCCGCGGCGACGGTGACGACGATCCCCGACGGCATCGACTACGCCGCCGCGGCCGGATTCGGCGTCACCTACCGCACCGCCTACCACGCGCTGCGCTCGATCGCCCAAGTGACGCAGGGCGATTGGGTGGTGGTGCTGGGCGCCGCGGGCGGTGTCGGGCTGGCCGCGGTCGATCTGGCCGTCGCGATGGGCGCCCGGGTGCTGGCCGCGGCGTCGAGCCCGGAGAAGCTGGCGGTGTGCCGGGAACGCGGCGCCGAAGCGACCATCGACTACGACCGGGAGGACCTCAAAACCCGGATCCGCGAGATCACCGCCGACGGTGCGCAGGCGGTGCTCGACCCGGTCGGCGGGGCGTACGCCGAGCGGGCGCTGCGCAGCCTGGCCCGCGGCGGGCGGTTCGTCACGCTGGGTTACGCCGCCGGGTCGATCCCCGCGATTCCGCTGAATCTAGTGATGCTCAAGGGCATCACCGTGCAGGGCATGGAAATCCGGACCTTCGCCGACGACCATCCGGCGGAGAACGAGCGCGATCTGGCCGAACTCGCGCAGCTGTTCAGCGAGGGCCGGGTCAGCCCGTATATCGGTGCCCGCTTCCCGTTGGCCGACGCCGGGGCCGCGCTGCGCTACGTCGCCGACCGCAAGGCGGTGGGCAAGGTCATCATCGACGTCTGAGCCTTGGCTCGCCGAACGTGCACTCACGGCGAAGAATCGCGCGAAATGTCGCCGTCAGCGCACGTTCGGTGCGGCCTGTCGGAGTATCACGGTATGACGACCGCGCCAGCGCGGAACCGGTTAGCCGGCCAGGTCGTAGACGGTGGCGTCCCCCACCCGCTGCGCGGTGAAATGCGCCTTGACCCACACGGTGATCTGGGCGGCCGCCCCGTTGTCGTCGCCGTGGCGGCGGTGGTGGCCCGGGCCGCCCGGTCCGCCGGGTCCGTCGCCGTCGATGAAGTACCGGACCTGGTGGTCGGTGACGTACCGCTGGAACTGGGCCAGGGTGGGCGAGTTGTCGCCGCCGCTGAACCCGCCGATCGCCATGACCGACTTGCCGGTGTCCAGCTCCAGGCTGCTGGCGGTGTGCGAGCCGATGGTGGCGGCGGCCCACCGGTTGTCGCTGGCGCTCACCAACGCTTCCAGCGCCGGGTTGTCGGCGGACTGCGGCGGCGGGCCAGGCCGATGGTTGCCGTGGTCGGGACGGCGGACCGGAGATCGGGATCCCGCCGCCGTGACTGCCAGCGACGGTGTAGACGGTATAGGCGGCGCCTGCCGGCCAGCCCCAACCAGCAGGCCCGGCTACCGCCCACCGCCACACGGTAGCGGCCCAGCCGATGCCCGCGGACCGCCAGCACCACGGCCAGCAGCACCGCCCCGATCGCCAGCACCCACCGCAGCCAGGGGCAGCCACTGCGGGGTGCGGTCCAGCAGCACAAAGTTCCAGACCCCGGTGCTCGCGAGCATGCCGGCCAGCGCCAGCCGGGCCGCGCCGGCCACCTGCGCAGCCAGAGTTCCCGGGTGCCGATCGCCACCACCGCGGCGACCGCGGGGGCCAGCGCCACCGTGTAGTAGGGATGCATGATGCCGCGCATGAAGCTGAACACGCCCGCGGTGACCACCAGCCAGCCGCCCCACAGCAGCAGGCCGGCGCGGGTGCGGTGGGTGCGGCCCGCGGAGCGCAGCAGCCACAGGACGGCGATCAGCCCGATCAGCGCCGCCGGCAGCAGCCAGGAGATCTCGGTGCCCATCGGACGCCCCGAACATCCGGGTAATCCCGGCGTCGCCGCCGAACATCGGCGACCCGCCGGGCGGACCGCCGCCCGGGCCCACCGCCACCGTGATGCCCACCGACCGGGTTGCCGTCGCCGCCGAGGACCCGACCGACCCCGTTGTAGCCCAGCGCCAACTGCAGCAGGCTGTTGTCGGTGGAGCCGCCGATGTAGGGCCGGGAATCGGTGGGCCACAGGCTCACCAGCGCGATGAACCAGCCGCCGGAAACGATCAGGGTCAGCGCGCCGATTAGCAGGGTGCGCAGCCGCGACCAGACACTTCCCGGCACCGCCACCAGCACCACCAACGCCAGCGCCGGCGTCACCAGGAAGGCCTGCAGCAGCTTGGTCAGGAAGGCCAGCCCGAGCGCGACGCCGACCAGCGCGACCCACCGATTCGGGGATCCGTCGAGGGCGCGCACCACGCAGTACGCCGCGGCCACCAGCAGCAGGACCAGCAGCGCATCGGGATTGTTGAACCGAAACATCAACGCGGCCACCGGCGTCAGCGCCAGCGCGGTCCCGGCGAGCAGGCCCGCACCGGCACCGCTGGTGCGGCGCACCGCGGCGTACAGCAGCGCCACCGAGCCGACCCCCATCAGGGCCTGCGGCGCCAGCATCGACCAGGCGTTGAACCCGAACAGCCGGCCCGACAGGCCCATCACCCACAGCGCCGCCGGCGGCTTGTCGACGGTGATGGCGTTGCCGGGATCCAGTGAACCGAACAGCAGCGCCTTCCAGTTCTGGGTGCCGGCCTGCACGGCGGCGGCGTAGAACTCGTTGGCGTAGCCGGCGGCGCCCAGGCCCCACAGATACAGCACGGCCGTCGCGGCCAACAGCGTCCACAGCGCAGGTCGCACCCACCGCGGCCGCGGCACGTCATTGGCCGGCGTCGAAACCACGTGCGGTGCCGCGTTGTCCAGCAATGTCATTTCACGACCTCCACAATGTCCACCCCGGTGCGCCGCGGATGAAAGACCCAGCCGCGCAGCAGCACGAACCGCAGCACGGTGGCCGCCAGGTTGGCGAGCACCACGACGGCCAGCTCGACCGGTCGGGACGGGTCGCTGACGCCGTGCAGGACGGCCAGCGCACCACTGGTCAGGGCCAACCCGATGCCGAACACCACCAGGCCCTGCAGCTGATGCCGGCCCGCGCCAGTCCGTCCGCGCACCCCGAAGGTGAACCGGCGGTTGGCGGCGGTGTTGCCCACCGCGGTCACCAGCAGCGCGATCAGGTTGGCGGCCTGCGCGCCCAGCGGGTGCAGCAGCACGAACAACACCAGGTAGGCCAGCGTGCTGCAGATCCCGATGGTGGCGAAGTGCACGCTTTGGCTCAGCAGTGATCGCGGCGCGCCGGCCCGGCAACCGAATTGGGCGCCGATCGCCTGCACCGGTATCTGCCCGGTGGCAAAACCCTTGAGCAGCCGGGCGATTCCCCGCAGGTCGGCCAGCGCGGTGGCGACGATGTCGACCCGGCTGTCCGGGTCATCGATCCAATCCACCGGCACCTCGTGGATCCGCAGCCCGGCGCGCTCGGCGAGCACCAACAGCTCGGTGTCGAAAAACCAGCCGGTGTCGCGCACATGGGGCAGTAGGCGTCGCGCGACGTCCGACCGGATCGCCTTGAACCCGCACTGGGCGTCGGTGAACCGCGCCGCCAGGGTTGAACGCAGGATCAGGTTGTAGCAGCGCGAGATCACCTCCCGCTTGAGACCACGCACCACCCGCGACCCGCGGCCGAGCCGGGTGCCGATCGCCAGGTCCGAATGCCCGGAGATCAGCGGCGCCACCAGCGGCGCCAGCGCGGCCAGGTCGGTGGACAGGTCCACATCCATGTAGGCCAGCACCGGGGCGTCGGAGACCGACCACACCGCGTGCAGGGCGCGGCCGCGGCCCTTTTGCTCCAGCCGGATCGTGCGCACCTCGACGAACTGGTCGGCCAGGGCTTCGGCGATCACCGGGGTGGCGTCGGTACTGGCGTTGTCGGCGATGGTGATCCGGAAGGTCAACGGCAGCTGCTCGGACAGGTAGCCGTGCAGTCGCCGCACCGTATCGGCCAGGGCGGCTTGCTCGTTGTACACCGGAACCACCACGTCGAGCACCGGGACGCCGCGCTGCGCGGCGATCAGGGCCGCGTTCGGGCGGATGCCGAAGTCGGAGTCGGAGGTCGGGGCGAAGCTGGTCATACCTCGATGCTGGACGCCGGGCGTGGGGCGCGAATTGGCGCTTGCTAGGCGCCCCTGTGAATCCGCGGGACAGGTCGTAGACGGTGACCCCGTCGAGGGTGTGCGCCGGGTGGTCGCTGCGACCCACGCCGCGATGCGGTTGGCTTGGTCGCTGCGCTGGGCGCGGCGCGCCG
>PPEA01000349.1 GCA_002967005.1 Mycobacterium talmoniae | reverse complement strand
CGGTTCGTTGCGGGCCGCCGACGCCGGGGCGACGGTCACGTTGGCCGGGTGGGTGGCGCGGCGGCGCGACCACGGCGGCGTCATCTTCATCGACCTGCGCGACGCATCCGGCGTATCGCAGGTGGTGTTTCGCGACCCCGAGGTGCTGGCTCAGGCGCATCGGCTGCGCGCCGAGTTCTGCGTCGCCGTGACCGGTGTCGTCGAGATCCGGCCGGCCGGCAACGAGAACCCCGAGCTGCCCACCGGCGAGATCGAGGTCAACGCCACCGCGCTGACCGTGCTCGGGGAGAGCGCGGCGCTGCCGTTTCAGCTCGACGAGCCGGCGGGGGAGGAGGCCCGGCTGCGCTACCGGTACCTGGACCTGCGCCGCGAGAATGGTCCGGGCGCGGCGATCCGGTTGCGCTCCAAGGTGAATGCGGCCGCCCGGGCGGTGCTGGCCGGCCACGACTTCGTCGAGATCGAGACACCGACCATGACCCGGTCCACCCCGGAGGGGCCCGCGACTTTTTGGTGCCGGCCCGGCTGCAGCCCGGCTCGTTCTACGCGCTGCCGCAAAGCCCGCAGCTGTTCAAGCAGCTGCTGATGGTGGCCGGGATGGAGCGCTACTACCAGATCGCGCGGTGCTACCGCGACGAGGATTTCCGCGCCGACCGCCAACCGGAGTTCACCCAGCTCGACCTGGAGATGAGCTTCGTCGACGCCGAGGACGTCATCGCGATCGCCGAGGAGATCCTGGCCGCGCTGTGGGCGCTGATCGGCTACCAGCTGCCTCGGCCGCTGCCCCGGATGAGCTATGCCGACGCTATGCGCCGCTTCGGGTCCGACAAACCCGACCTGCGGTTCGGGCTGGAACTCGTCGAATGCGCGGAGTTCTTCAAGGACACCACCTTTCGGGTGTTCCAGGCGCCGTATGTGGGTGCGGTGGTGATGCCGGGCGGGGCGTCGCAGCCCCGGCGCACCCTGGACGGCTGGCAGGAGTGGGCCAAGCAGCGCGGGCACAAGGGGTTGGCCTACGTGCTGGTCGGCGAGGACGGGACCCTGTCCGGGCCGGTGGCCAAGAACCTCACCGACACCGAACGGGCCGGGCTGGCCGGGCACGTCGGCGCCGCGCCGGGGGACTGCATCTTCTTCTCGGCCGGACCGGCCAAGGCCTCCCGGGCGCTGCTGGGGGCGGCGCGCGTCGAGATCGCCAAGCGGCTGGACCTGATCGACCCCGACGCGTGGGCGTTCACCGTCGGGTGGTGGACCCGCCGCTGTTCGAGCCGGCCGACGAGGCCACCGCGGCCGGGGAGGTCACCGTCGGCGGCGGGGCGTGGACGGCGGTGCACCACGCGTTCACCGCGCCCAAGCCGGAGTTCGAGGCGGCGCTGACCGCCGATCCCGGTGCGGTGCTCGCCGACGCCTACGACGTGGTCTGCAACGGCAACGAAATCGGCGGGGGCTCAATCCGTATCCACCGCCGCGACGTGCAGCAGCAGGTGTTCGCGGTGATGGGTCTGGACGCCGAGCAGGCTCAGGACAAGTTCGGATTCCTGTTGGACGCGTTCAGTTTTGGCGCGCCCCCGCACGGTGGTCTGGCGTTCGGCTGGGATCGGGTGGTGGCGTTGCTGGCCGGGGTGGACTCGATCCGGGAGGTGATCGCGTTCCCGAAGTCCGGCGGCGGGGTCGACCCGCTGACCGACGCGCCGGCGCCGATCACCGCCCAGCAGCGCAAGGAATCCGGCATCGACGCCAAGCCGCAGCCGTAGTTTTCGGTCATTGCCGCCGAGTGTGGAGTTGGTCCACGCCTTTCCGGTTGGCCCGTGACCTAACCCCACACTCGGCGGGTCATTCGGGGTGGTACTTCCGTCTGCGGGCACGGTAGGCCAAGCTGCCCCTATGGACACCAACGAATTGGCCCACCTGGCCGCCGCCATCCCGTTCGCCGCCGCCCTGGGCATCGAGGTCGGGGAGGTGACCCCGCAGCGGGTGACCGCCACCATGGACTGGGCCGCCGAACGGTGCACCGCCGGCGGCGTTTTGCACGGGGGAGCGCTGATGGCGTTCGCCGACACCATTGGCGCGCTGTGCGCGGTGGCCAACCTGCCGCCCGGTGCCGGCACCTCCACGATCGAATCGAAGACCAACTTCTTCCGCGCTGTGCGCGGCGGTGTCGTCACCGCGACCTGCACCCCGCTGCACGTCGGGCGGACCACGATCGTCGCGCAGACCAACCTCACCGACGATCGGGGCAAACTGGTCGGCCAGGTGACCCAGACCCAGGCCGTGCTGTCCGGATAACCGGGGGCGTTGCGCCGGAATAGCGACGGCACCGCTGCGGGTTGTGCCCGTCATGGCACAGCAGATTCCGGACGCCGACACGATCAAGGCGTTCAACACGAGCATCGTCGAGGAGTTCCGCGGTAACGGCGGCAAGGTGGGTGGCCAGTTCGCGGGTGCCGACCTGTTGTTGTTGACGACGACGGGCGCGAAGTCCGGTCAGCCGCGGGTGGCGCCGCTGGCGTATCTACGCATCGACGGCAAGCTGATCATCATCGGCTCGTACGCCGGGGCCGATATCCATCCGGCGTGGGTGCACAATCTGCGGGCCCATCCGCGGGCACACGTCGAAATCGGCACCGAGTCTTTCGAGGTCACCGCCCGCGAGTTACCGCCCGCCGAACGGGATGCGGTCTTCCCCCAGATCGTGGCGGCGGCACCGGGTTTCGCCGACTATCAGGCCAAGACGACGCGGGTGATCCCGCTGTTTGAGCTGCAACCGACGGGGTAGCGTCGCGGGGCCTAGTGCGGCACCCACCCCCAGATCGTTTTGACGACGGTGCGGAACGGCCGCCACACCGGAATATCGGGGATCATGCCGGGGCCGCACCGGGGCCACGCCTCCGGTCCCTGCACCGCCAGGACGCGGTTGGCGACCGCGATCTGCTCGTCGCGGGGGGCGTCGGCCGGTGAGCCCACCCCGCCGAATTCGCGCCAGGTCGACTCCCGGAACTGCAAACCACCGTAGAAGCCGTTACCGGTGTCGGCGGACCAATTCCCGCCGGATTCGCACTGCGCGACCGCGTCCCAATTCACCGAATCCGCGTGGGCAACCGCGGCCGAGGGGCCCAGGAGCGCCGCAACCCCGCCGGCAAGAAGCCCGGATCGGGCCAATGACCTGCGACGGCGCTTTGGCCGGACGACACGCCGAAACCTCACCTTGCGTTGCATATAACAACCTCCGTGATAGGTGTTAACGCGCGAGGCTTCCGAGCTTAACGGGATGAATGGTGCAATTTACAACTTTATGTAACTGAAGTTGTATAAGTTGTTGAAATCGACTTGTGATATGTAAGTTATAGATGTGACTGATGTGGTTTTTGATTCTGTTGTTATGTGTTAGGAGTTATTAAAGTTATGTAGAGTGACTCAAGTGGCGTGAGTGGTTGGGGTCTGTCGGCCCGCGCCGCGAGCCCGAAGACGAACAATCGGCCCTCCCCATCGGTGGGGAGGGCCGATTGCCGTGGTGCTCACCTGCCGCAGGGGCAGGCCTCGAGGGGATTTAGAGGAACGAGAACCACATCGACGGGTCGCCGAAGATGGCCGCGAACTCGGTGGGCAGCTGGGTGAAGACATCGGTGATCGCACCGAGGTCGAACCCGCTGAACAGGTCGCTGATATTGAACAGATCGGCCAGGTTGCCGATGTTCAAGATGCTGCCGAGCTCGGCCAGCAGATCCGTGGCGCCGGCCGCCGGCGCGATGGCCTCCGCCAGTTGCGCGGGCAGGTGCAACAGGGCGGCGATCGGCCCGCTGAAGAAGTCGTCAAGCGGGCTGAGCAGCCCCGGCGCACTGATGGCGTCATACCCGTTGAGGAACGCGCCGGTGACGGTGGCGGGCAGATTGATGAGGTCCCCGAACGCCGTCAGCGGATCCCCGGCCTGTATCGCGTCAAGGGTTCCTTGCAGGCTGTCGCCCAACGCGGTCCACGACCCATAGATCGGCTGCAGGAGACCCAAGAACAGCGGGAGCGCGGTGTTCAAATTCGTCAGCGTGCTAACGATGTTGGCGAAGTTCTGCGCCATCGTGGCGGGAATGTCCAGCGCACCAGACCCCAGGAGCGGAAACGCGGCGGCCAGCAGCCCACTGAGCGCGGAACTCCACAGGTTCGCGAACGACCCGGTGATGTTGCCTTGCAGCAGGGCGTCGAACGCCTCCCCGAGGAGATACTGAAAGCTGTTGTAGTCATCGCCGGTGAGGTAGGTGAACAGGCCGGAGAGAGCGCCGGTGCCTGCCGTGACGAGGGTTTCGCCGTAGCCGAGCTGGTTGGTGAGCACCTGCGTCAGTAGCGGGAACGGGTCGGCGAGCCAGTCGGTGGCGATCGTCGACACGTTTTGGAACGCCTCCCCGAACACGTTGACCCACGGCGTGATCGGGTCGAGGGCGGCCAGGCTCAACGCGTCGTCGACCGCGCCGGTGAGCTGGATCGCGGGAGCGTGGATCTCGGGTAGCGACGTCGCGAGGGGAGTGACGGCGATCATGCTGGCGCCGGTAAGCACGACGCCAGCGGTGACCCAGGGCCGAAGGGCTAGCTGCATTGCTCTCCTTATCAGGTGTCGTTGTGACGGGTTTCACGCCGACGAGCCGGACGCTACCTGATAGTAGCCTTAACGACAACTGAAATACGGAAATTCCATAAGTCCACCTATGGTCCCAGCAATGGCGGACGATTGCGTGCGGCTTTGCCGATGTGTCGGTAGCCAGGCTGGCGTCTCGGCCGGCTAAATGCCGTGGCCCGCGGGGCGGTCCCCCCGGTGCTGGCGGCTCGATGCCGCCGTTGGGGTCGTTTGCTGCTATCGCATACATGCTCTCCAATGCGGGAGTTCGCCCGACGGCGCGCCGCGATGTTTGCGCAGGTGAGGCCTAGCCGCCCACGCGTGGAACCACCTCTCGGTTTTGCGCCGCGCGTGGGATCCCCCGCAGCGCGGGTGGTGCTACCCCCGACGATTTGTCGTACTCGTGAAAGATAATTCGCGCGGCCGTGGCCTTGGTGGTTCGCGATCCTTCGCGCCAGCCGCGGTCCACGCTTCACAACCGGGTGAGCAGTTGCTCAACTGCGTGTTCGTGGACTGCCGAACCGGCCAGCGCATGCGCCATCGCGCGGGCGGCAATTAGGTCATTTGCTGTATCGACGGTCTCGGGATCTGCCCGGCGGCTTTGCTGTCGACTGCCGCGACGGCGGACGGCGGGCGGCGGGCATGCCGCTAACGTCTGGTCCCTGCGTAGGGTTGTAAACGCGCCTCAAATTCTCGGCCGGCGCCGGCATGAATAATTAAAGCTGTGAGACAGATAATAAAAATGTATTGGTCGATCGGGAATGCTGTAAGCGGCGACCGCACGCGCCGGCAATATTGCCGAGCGCAAGTCCTGGCGGTGCGCGCGGGACGGCCGCCGCGCGGGTACGGGGGCGGCAACCGCCGTGGCGTGGTGGGCCTGGCTCCCAAGCGCGTTCATTCAAGCGAGGAGTGTTTGCCGCATCGCTCCCTCGCCTGGTCGCCGGTACCGGTCTCGCAAACTGGTGTTCCCCCGTAACGTTAACTGTGGCCGGTTTAACGTAAGCGAAAAAATCCAAAATGTCGGACTAAATTTTTGCCTGCTGAGGAGTGTCCCACTGCGCGCCTTCTGCGCCAGTGTGGCGCGAGCGCGATACCGCAGGCAATTAGCCGCGAACAGGCCGGGTGTGTTGGGCCGACGGGATGGCCCCATGCCCCATGCTGTGCCGCCGGCGGCCGCCGTGCTCTTTGCTGAGCTTCTGCGACCACCGCAATATCAGCAGTCCGCCAAGCGCGGACTGGGGTTGCTGGCGACCTGAAGGTCGCATAGCCGGTTCATAGGCAGCTCTCAGGGAAGGGTGTTGCCCAGCGACGGAGGCTAACCAACTCGCTCGTGGCGGTTGACCAGCACGCGCGTGCCGAGGCCCGCCGTTCCGCGGAACGCGCACGAAACCGCCCTTGATCGGGGATGCTGACGACCGTCACCGCACAGGAGGGCTCGATGAGTTTCAACCTTGCCGTCATGCTTCGGGAGTCACGTCACGCGCACCCGGACAAACCGTTGTGCCACGTCGCCAACACGACCTTCAGCTACGCGCAGGTCGACGACATCTCCGGTCGGGTCGCCGCCAGCCTGGCCCAGCTCGGGGTGGCCCGCGGCGACAAGGTCGCGGTGCAGTTGCCCAACCTGCCGCACTTCTTGTTCGCCTACTTCGGCATCCTCAAGGCCGGGGCGGTGATGGTGCCGCTCAACCCGCTGCTGCGCGCCCCGGAAGTCGCCTACCACCTCAGCGATTCCGACGCGCGGCTGCTGATCACGTTCGAATCGTTCGCCGAGGAAGCCGTGGCTGGCGCCGAGCGGGTGGACGGGCTGCGCACCTACGTGGTCAACCTGCCCGGCAACACCCAGCGGCCCGCCGGCACCCACAGTTTTGACGAGCTTTACGCCGGCGAGGACACCGGTGAGATCGCGCCGACCGACGCCGAGGACACCGCGGTCATCATCTACACCTCGGGGACCACCGGCAAGCCCAAGGGCGCGGAGCTGACGCATTTCCAGCTGTTCATGAACTGCACCGTCGCCGGGGAACTGTTCGAGTTCCGGGACGACGATGTCGGCCTGGCGGTGCTGCCGCTCTTTCATGTGTTCGGGCTGTCCAGCGTGCTCAACCTGACGGTGCGGTTCGGCGGCACCCTGGTGCTGGTGCCGCGGTTCGAGCCGCAGGCCGTGCTTGAGGCGCTGGCGACGCACCGCTGCACCATCTTCTCCGGGGTGCCGACCATGTACTACGCGCTGCTGGAGGCCGACACCACCGGCCGCGACCTGTCGGCGCTGCGGGTGGGGGTCTCCGGCGGCGCGGCAATTCCCGGCGACGTCATCCGCGCCTTCGAAGAGAAATTTCCCGGCGTGGTGATTCTTGAGGGATACGGGTTGTCGGAGACGGCGTCGACTACGACGTTCAACATCAACGCCGAACAGCGCAAAGTGCTTTCGATCGGCAAACCGATCTGGGGCGTGCAGGTGCGCGTCGTCGACGAAAACGATGTCGAGCTGCCCGCCGGCCCCGAGCATGTCGGCGAGATCGTCATCCGCGGCCACAACCTGATGAAGGGCTACTACAAGAAACCCGAAGCGACCGCGGAAGCCTTCCGGCACGGCTGGTTTCACACCGGCGATCTGGCCTACCGCGACGAGGACGGCTACTTCTTCATCGTCGACCGCAAAAAGGACCTGGTCATCCGCGGCGGCTACAACGTCTATCCCCGCGAGATCGAGGAGGTGCTGTTCGAACATCCCGGCATCGCGGGGGCGGCGGTGATCGGCAAGCCGGACGCCAAGCTGGGCCAGGAGGTGCTGGCGTTCGTCGTCGCGGCGGCCGGTGCGACGCTGGCCCCCGAAGACGTGATCGCGCACTGCAAGGCGCGGCTGGCCGCCTACAAGTACCCGCGCGAGGTGCGGATCGTCGAGTCGCTGCCGATGGGCCCGACCGGAAAGATCCTCAAAAAGGAGCTCAAGCCGTAGTAGTCGGGTCCCCCTCAGCCCCCTGCGCACTACTTAGTCGGTTGCGGCGACCTTAGCGAAATGCCCGACTGCAACGCCGTGGCGATAGTCTGGGAAAAGGCGCGGCGTGGATACCCGGCATGGAGAGGTAGGTGATCTGATGCGGCGGATTCAGATTGACCTCAACCGCCGGAACCGGGCGGGCCAGACGCCCGCGTCGTATGCGGGACCTGCGCCGCAGATCGGCGAGTCGGTGATCGCGTTCGAGCCTGAGGATGGCGTGTGCGTGGATGCACGCGTGGCGTCGGTGCAGCCTGAACGGTGCGTGGTCGCACTCGATGTGGACTGGGATAGCCTGCGCGACGACAGCTTAGACACCGCTCCCTCGCGGACGGGAAAACGGTAAGGTTCCCGTCACGCCGAACGTGCGTCCATGGCGACATTTCGCCCGAATTTCCGCCATGGACGCACGTTCGGCGCGCGGGCACAGGGTCGGCCTGAGCCTCCTCACGCCTGCTCGGCGAGGTACTCCTTGACCAACTGCTTGGGGGCCTGCGTCAGCCAGGCCTCGGTGATCAGTTCGCGCAGTCCGAGCTCCTCGATGGCGTCCAGCCGGACCAGTACCGCCGGGTAGCCGTCGAAATGCGGGGTGGTGAAGAAGATCTCCGGCTCGTCGCCGATCAGCGCGAACTTGACGCCCTCGTCGGCCACCCGTATCCCCAGGATGTCGCCGTTGGGGGCGTCGGCGCCCAAGGCTTCGCGGTCGGATCTGCGCAGTGGTCGTTCCCAGGCGAGCAGCTTCTTGCCTACCCGCCAGTCGTGCGGGGATTGCTCTGCGGTGAGCGGCAGCTCACCCACGACACGGGCGACATCGTCCCAGGTGGCCATATGTCGATTGTGCGCCCAAACAACGCGTTAGGGTGCGCGTCGTGTTGCATTTGCGGGTAATTGCCCCGACCGAATTGCGCGACCACGTCCTGCAGCTGTTCGACCGCGAACCCGGCATCGCGCACGTGGTGCTGCACCGCGACGCCGCCGTGGACCCGGCCGGCGACGTCATCACCGCCGACATCGCGCGGGAAATTGCCAACGACGTCGTCGAACGGCTCAAGGCGTTGCGGCTGGACAAACGCGGCGCAATCACGCTGGAAGTGATCGACACCGTGGTGTCCAAGAGCGCGTATCGGGCCGAGAAGAAGGCGGCTGGCGATCCCGCCGACGCGGTGGTGTGGGAGGAGCTGATCGGGCGCACCCGCGAGGAATCCACCCTCAACCTGACCTTCCTGGCTTTTCTGTGCTTGGCCTGCCTGATCGCGGCGATCGGGGTGGTCACCGAGTCGACGGTGACCGTGGTGGGCGCGATGGTGGTCGGCCCGGAGTTTGGGCCGCTGGCGGCGCTGTCGGTGGCGCTAGT